>DKYS01000006.1:8496-14780 GCA_002493395.1 Turicibacter sp. UBA7094
AAGAAAACACGCTTGACTAGCATAAATATCAAATATTTTCATATAATAGGAATAGCTATACCCATATAAAGGTAATTTTCATGAGAGATTGATCATTAAGTGAGAACAAATGATCATGAGGAGGAATCTAATATGTACCGAAATGTTTTAGTCGCCGTTGACGATAGCGAAAAGTCAAAACTTGCTTTTAAATCAGCCGTTGAAACCGCACGGGCATTCAATGCAAAATTAACCATCTGTCACATTAAGAAGAATACCATTATTTATACTCCAATTGACCCTACCGGAATGTTGGCAACGACTTATATCTTTAAACAGGATTTCTCGGATTATATGGAAGACGTACTAGATAAATATAAGGAAAATGCGATTAAAGAAGGCATTCAGGACGTTGAAATCGTTCAAACCTATAGTTCTTCTCCTGGACTTGCTATTGCCGAAGTCATTGCCCCTGGTTATGAAGTCGATTTAATCGTATGTGGAGCAAGCAATAAATCTGGTTTCGATCGATTTTTACTTGGAAGTGTTTCACTTGATATCGTTAAACACGCTACATGCGACGTTAATGTGATTCGTAATGGAGGATCTCATTAATCTTAAAGATAGGGATTCTGGTCTTTAGGAATCCCTATTTTTATAATTAAGTATCAAAAAAGCAAGATTCAGCGTACCTCTAGTGTACAGTCAATCTTGCTTTTTTTCGATACGTATTATAATTCCCTGCTTACGTTCCTTTCTAATGAAATTTGCTCTATCTTCCCTTCTCTCATCAGAAATTGCTCATCGGCAATCTGGTCTAATAAAAATTTATCATGGGTAGAAATAATAATTATTTTTTTCTCTTTTCTAAATTCGATAATAAGCTCTTGAAATTTTTTTATATATTCTTCATCTAATGCATTCGTAGGTTCATCTAGCAATAAAACATCTGGATTTTCCATAAATGCTTGAACGAGTGATAATTTTTGAAGCATTCCTAAAGAATACACCTTCACCTTACGTTTATCATCGGGATTAAGCCCAAAATAACTCATATAATACTTAATATCGTCAAGAGTAGCCACCTTTTTTATATCTGCTAATAGCTTCATATTCTCGAGACCTGTTAGGTGATCAATAAATTGATGTTTCTCAATAATAATTCCGCAATTGGGTAAAAATTCGCGTTTTAATGTTTTCCCATTATAGACTAGCTTTCCCTGACTTAAGCGAACTAATCCTGCTAATGTTTTAAGTAACATCGTCTTCCCACTACCATTTGCCCCTACTAAATTGTATACTTTTCCCTCCTCAAAATGAACATTAATATCTTTAAGTAACTGTCTTTTTCTAATTACCACTTGCCCCTCATGAATGGCTAGCAAAAAAACTCCTCCTTCTAACGTATAAATCGCCGAGATAAAATAAATCGACCTACTAATACCGCACTTAATGACGTAATGAAAAGAATCATACCAGGTATCATTTTAGAAACGACACTTGAAGAATCACTTAAAAAGCATAAAATTCGAGACAAACTCCCCACTTCTGTGAGCTCATTAAAGGCTACAATGGAAATAGAGTAAGATAATCCATAAATAGGGATAAGGAGTAAATAAGTTGTCGATAAATCCAAACTAAAACTATAAATGCAAAAAGATAGACAATTCATACTTATCACAAATAAGACGCTATATACAAAATTTATCGTTGAACTAAATAACAAATCCCCTTGATTGATTAAAATAAACGTAAGATAAGCAAAAATTTCATTTAATAAGATAACCATCGTCGTAATTAATGTCTGATATTTTAACACCCATTTAATAAATGATTCAAGACTTTGATAGCGTTGTCGAATCGAAAAATGATTAATATAAACACTAAATAATAGGAGTGTTGCAAAAATAATATAGGAAATCATTTGTGTCGATACTAAAGAATAGAACACACCCCCTGTATCTATCCAATGAAATACGTAACTAGTTCCATTGATCAGGTAGATAATAGAGAAAAATAGACTGAGTAATAAAAGTAGTCTCTTTAAAATAATGTTAGACATATGAATTCCCCCTTCTAATCATAATAGCTAATCCTATACTTATGACGAGATAAAGAATCGTCATTGTTATTAATTGGATTAAAGAGGTATAATTAAGTAAATGAGTCGGGATGGCTAAATGAATATATTGCGAGATAAATGATTCAATCAGATGACTAATGAGTAACGGAATCCCCATCGCAAAAAATAAATTTTTAAATTGCACCACTCTCGTAAATAAATACGTCACTAACGAAAAACTACTCAATAAACATCCATACCCTATAATCGTGCACCAATAATAACAATGATAGTTAGTTGGGGTTAACCATTCTAAAAAAAGTGAATCACTAAACACAAAAGGACTTGAGACTTGAAGAAGCTCAGAAATACTTACATACTGAGATAACTCGAGTAAAACTTCTGGCAAATTCCCACGGCCTTCGTAAAGAAAAAAATAAGTTAAACTATAATCAATGAATCCTGCAACTAACTGAATAATAATTGGAACAGAGATTACGAGCAACAACTGCCGATTAAAGTAGCGTTTTGGACATTGACGAATTAATTTTAAAGAATGAATTCCTTTTGATTGCTCATCATAAAAAATCCATGAAACTGGAATAACCGCGATAAAATAACCTAACTGATTCATTAAAAATTCAATATTAAAATAGGCTATATAATCTGAAGTAAATAATGAATATTCCATATTTAACGTTAATGTTTTTAGTATCTCTTCAACTGGTTCCGTTATCTCAATGAGTCCGCTTATCCCACTTATCCAAAAGGCAGTAACAGATGGGTTATCCACTAACTCAGAAATAGACATGGTAGGCCACTCTAATATAAAGATTAACTTATGAATAAAAAGTACTAAAAAATAGAAAGTAATGACGACAAATGTTGAATATATCCATTTTTTTGACTTAACCCTTTGATACATCTTATCTACCCTTTCTAAAAATCAAACTAACAGAAAGTGGAATTATTAATTCATACGTTAAAACTATGATTAATCCCCTGAGTGATCTGCCTCAAATTTCCCTGATAAAGTTCGATTATATGCCTCATCATTAAATACCCTTAACGACACACGATCCCCTGCATTTATATTTAAATTTTTAAATACGTATGTGGAACCATAAACTACTTTATAAGGTCCCCCCACATTTTGAGAACCATTTCGTACGATTTGAACACGTTGAGTAGAATTTAGTTGAGAAAGACCAACGGCGCGATATGCAGTAGTTTTAGTAACTGCAGATGTCGTTTTACTAGATTGTAATCCTACTGATAAGTTATACTGTGATGATGCTGCTTGACTATGTACTGTTGTTAACATAGTTAATACAAATAAAACACTAATTATTTTCTTCATATTTTCCCTCCATATTTCTTAATACTCCAAAAATATACCATATTCTCTCAGCAGAAATATAAATTATGTGTTAATTTTTGGTTAATAATCATTAATATTTATGCCTTCTAAAATGCATCAAAAAAGCAAGATTCAGCGTACCTCTAGTGTACAGTCAATCTTGCTTTTGTTATAATCTAAACTTCCTTGCTTATATTATCAAGAATATCTATTTGATTACAAAAATCCATAAAACACTTTATATGACTCGAAATATACTTATCTTTGTGAATGGCACTATATAATGATCGCGTAATATGGCAATCCTTTAAGCGATAAACATTAATAGAATTTGATTTTTCTTCTGGTAAAACAGACATGTAGGGCACGCAACTCACCCCGATATTTAGCTTGACATAATTTAAAATCGCCTCTATATTACTTAACTCTATATACGAATCAAAGACCATCTCTTTATTTTCCAAGAAACTCTCAAATCGTTCTCTTGTGCCGCTCCCGCCTTCTCGAATAATGAAGGTATTATTTTTTAAATCATCGAGTTCTAAAAATTCCTTCCCATTCCATTCATGATCAAGAGAGCTCACAAAAACAAGTTCATCTGTCCATATATCCCTTGATATAATCTCTTTAGAATTAATCGAACCCTCTACAAAGGCTAAATCCACCTTATTATGTAATAACAAATCTTCAATATGATCTTTATTGTCGATAATCATTGATATTTGAATATCCTTTTCTTGCTTATTAAACTTATGAATAATGTATGGCATAATATACGTACCAATGGTAGTACTTGCACCAATCACTAGTTTTCCTTTATTTGAATTTGACGTTTGAACGACATTAATCGCCTCTTCATAAATATTTAACATTCTTCGCGTATATTCATAAAAAATCTCCCCCTCATGAGTTAAATAAAGCCTCCTACCAATTCGGTCGAATAATTTTGTACCAATTTCAGATTCAATTTCTGAAATACATTGACTAATCGATGGTTGACTCACATACATCTCTTTTGCGACTTGGCTCATATTTAAACAACTTGCTGTTTTATAAAAAATGTATAATTTTCTAATATTCATTCTGATCTCTCCTTTAAAGCGTCGGCAACAAAAAGCGATGAAACTCATTCATCACGTCGTCCTAAAAATTACTATTTTTTCAAATAATATTACATTTTTTTATGATTTAATCTTCATTATCGATAGTTTATGCAATGATTAAAATTTCACTCAAACTATGAGAATAAAATATGGAATAACTAGACAAAAATAACTTTTATTTTCCTTTAGACAGTGAAATATATTTCGTAAGGGAGAGAATCAGTTACATAATAATGAAATGAATTCAAATAATATAAATGGCACCCTTCTTCTCCCACATAAGTGCTACTGCTTAAAGAACTTTATATCTTCTCCTATATCCTTTGCTCACTATTCTTAATTGAATAGATTTAACATTTATTATAAAGATTTTTACATCAGTTGTTAAATACGTAAACAGTATGATACCTATAACTAAATACTTATAACAGGAACGCATAAGGAAATACTTATATGTTTCATAAAAATTATATATTTAACAAATAACGACTTTTAGGTTAAAATTAGAACTATGTTAAACGAGAGGAGCATTGGAATGACAAATACCAACAATCATTTTCTAAAAAATATAACAGATATCATACCTGGATTTATTGTTTCTGTAGTAGTTGCCCTTATTAGTATGTTTATTGCAAATTTTATTCCAAAACTTGGAGCAGCTTCTATCGCTATCTTCCTAGGGATGTTTGTCGGAAATGTATTTTTAAATCAAAAAGTATTTCAAAAAGGATATAAGTTCTCAGAAACAGACTTACTCTCTTACTCTATTGTTTTATTAGGAGCAACATTAAGTATCTCTACCATTTCTGAAATCGGAATTTCCGGAGTTCTATTTATCGTCTTACAAATGGCTATTACGGTTGCAGGGGCTTTATTTATCGGAAAAAAATTAGGTTTTTCAGATAACTTTAGATACATGATGGCAAGTGGGAATGCCGTATGTGGGTCTTCTGCCATCGCAGCAACAGCACCTGTTATCGGAGCTGATGATAAAGAAAAAGGGATTTCAATTACAATTGTCAATGTGACTGGGATTGTCCTTATGTTCTTATTACCTTTAATTTCTCAAGTTTTATACAATAATGAGACAACTCAAACATCAGCAATGATCGGTGGTATTTTACAGTCTGTTGGACAAGTTGTCGCAAGTGGTGCCATGGTTAATGAACACGTTAAAGATTTATCAACTATCTTTAAAATTGTTCGTATCATCTTTTTAGTCGTTGTTGTTTTTGGATTAGGACACTTAAAAAACAAATCAAATAAAGAAATTCTTGAAGAAGAAGTAGAAGGAATTGAAAAAGGAAAAATTAAAGTTCCTTGGTATGTTATCGGATTCTTTATTACTTGTGCCTTATTCTCTTTTGGAATCATTAGTAAAGATCTTTCAGTTCTTTGTAAAGAAATTAGTAATAAATTTGAAATCATTGCATTAGCAGCGATTGGATTACGCGTTAATGTAAAAGATTTAATTAAACAAGGAAAAGCAGTTTCTTTATACGGATTATTTGTAGGATTATTGCAAATTGTAGCGGCAATCATTCTTATTTGGATTTTGTTATAGTTCTAAGTTATAAGAACAACTGATACTAGTAGAAATTCTCATAATAAATAGGTGCGAAAAGTTTCATATCTTACGGTATGAAACTTTTCTTAATTTATAAACAAAAGTACAATTATTGCCGTAACATTGGGACTGGTTATCTAAGTAGTTCTATAACACCACCCTCTATACATCCAAAGAAAGCTTTACTTATGCTCAACCACCCGGTTTATCGTT
>DKYS01000025.1:0-13217 GCA_002493395.1 Turicibacter sp. UBA7094
ATAGAAGCTACTTTTTTTATGGGGGAAAATAAAATTCACGTATTTATTAAATAGCTATAATTTAGTAAAAAATATATAATAAGGTAAAAACAATTTATTTCTATCCAAGAGAGGGGTTTTTTATGAGTATATTATCTGTAAAAAAGCACTATTTAAAGGTTGAGCCTCACTATAAAAGGTTAACACGCATATCTTTAATCCCATGGGGGTTTTATACCTTATTTATTTTAATAACTAGTTTTACCACAGGAATGGAGAGTATTGTTTGGCCCATCACGATTCCTATATGGATTTCTTTACTTGTGAGTGGAGTCGGATTGACATCGAGTAATAAAAAATGGAATATAGCAGCTTGGATTTCGATATTAATGCTTGTTATTGGTGGAATAGCTATCGGATATTATGACTATTTTCATTGGTTTTCTACAAAGCTTTGCGTTGGACTAGGTATATTCTTCCTAATTATTTTTATGATGAAACGATTGTTAGATTGTAAAAAGGTGGAAACAGCATCACTGTAATTGGCTATCTTAGAGAAATTGAAAAGGACCCATTTTTAATGGCGTCCTTTTATTGATTTCGGTCGATATTGNNTTTTATGGGATATTTGAAAGGAAAGAGTGCACTCATGATGTTTGATAAACATGCAAATTTGAAATACAAATTTGGAAATCGGCATTTTTGGGTAGAAGGATATTACGTGAGCACGGTCGGATTAAACGAGGCAACGATAAGGAAATATATTCAGGATCAGGAAAAGCATGATATTGCGATGGATAAATTAAGTGTAAAAGAATATTAAGACCCCTTTAAGGGGTAGCCAGTAGAAAGGACACTCCTTTAGGAGTCAGCAAAAGTGGCAAAGGCAAGTAGCTTGAACAAAGTGAAAGCTAGCGCCTTGAGACGCTAGCCGGTAATCAGGGCTTATAGCCCTGGAGAAAACTACCCGTTTGACGGGTAGTTTTTATTGATTTCGGTCGATATTGATATGATGGGTGAGGCGGAAAAGGGAAGAAACAAGTAAAATTCCAAATGCTAGGGAACCAGCAATCGCAATTGTATGAATGAATGTTTCTAAAAAGGCATCAATATCCCCTGTTAATGCGTGTTCCATGGTGTAGTAAATTCCGCTACCCGGAACAAGTGGGATTAAGGCAGCGATTAAGTAAACGGTAATAGGGACTTTGTGGATACGAGCCATAATCTCTGAGTAAAGGGCGATAATAACGGTTGCGATAAAGTATTGAATGAGATCCGTTCCTAAAAATGAGGACCCAATGAAGGCAAGCCAACCAATTGTTCCACCGAGCGCGGCATAAAAAACCATTTTCCCACGAATATTAAAAATAATGCAAAATCCGGCGGTGGCAATAAAGGTATAAAGACAAGGTAGTAAAACGTCCAAGATAATCCCTCCTAAAAATATGTTGAAATGGAAAGGGCGATCCCTGTTCCCACTGCGATTGAAGTCGCGGTTAATAAGGCTTCTGTCATTTTAGTTTGACCGGCAATAAAGTCACCGGCGATAATATCACGAACAGAGTTTGTAATGGCAACCCCAGGGACAAGATTCATCACTAATCCGATGATCATCTTATCGACATGTGAAGCCAATTGAAAATGACAGACGAGCGTTGAAAGAAGACCGCAGAAAAAGCTACATAAAATAGTCGTAAAAAAAGGATTCGTTCTCAACTTTGTTAGATGATGAGCGGTGATTTTTAACAAGGGCCCAATCCAAAAACACCAAAAGGCATCGGAAAAGTTGCCTCCGAAAAAGAGCGTAAACATAGATGAGGTAACCGCATACGCTATTAAGTGAGAATAAAAACCATAAACAGGGCGTTGTGAGATTTCATTTAGTTGCTTATCAACAGTTGTTAAATCCGGCGTATTTTGACAGATTTGGCGACATAAATGATTTAATCGTTCGACTTTATCTAAATCTGTCGTCCGATCGTGAATACGCTTGGTTTTTGTTAAATTACAATTGTCTTGAGTCATTAGCGTCACAATAATTGTATTGGGAATCGCATACACATCAACCTCTTTCGCCCCATAAGCTAAAACCATCCTTCGAATCGACTCCTCTACCCGATAAATTTCTGCTCCATTTTCGAGGAGCATCGTTCCAAGACGCATGCTGACGTTGAGTAGTTGATCAAAATTCATGAGGAATACCACCGACTTTCATAAATAGTAGATTTAGTAGTTATAAAAAAGAATTTGTCTTTATTATATAAGAAAGGAAGATATCTGTTAACTCTATTTTTCGTTTTGATAAAAGACACGGAAAAAAGAAGATTATAAATTTTTTAATAGATCCATATTTTTGTTTGCTTATTTTTGGCACGTATGATATAATTATTTTAACTTAATAGTCCTTTCTAATTTAAATTTGAACCACTGGGGTAGTATTTAACTCGAACATTGATTGAAATTATTTGAAATACGGCATTAAGAAATAAAAAGTCTTAGGAGGTACTTGACTATGACAACAGGTACAGTAAAATGGTTTAACTCAGAAAAAGGTTTCGGATTCATCACTGTTGAAGGTGGAAACGATGTATTCGCTCACTTCTCAGCAATCCAAGGAGAAGGATTCAAAACTTTAGAAGAAGGTCAACAAGTTTCTTTCGAAATCGTTGAAGGAGATCGTGGACCTCAAGCAGCTAACATCGTTAAATTATAATTTTTAACATCATTAGCTTAAAAAGCTATAGATAGAATGTCTATCTATAGCTTTTTTTATTTTTATAGTCTAAAAAGAGGTGCAGATGTATATAGTTAATAGTGGACGAATCATGAAGGGGATTTAGAGTAGAGAAATTAAAGGAAGTCTCTAAAATAAAATGTTCATCATTCTGTAGAATAAAGGATACATTGTAAATGATTGGTCAAACGAATCGTCATTTATTTAACTTAGATGGAATGTAAATTGGTTTAACGGAAATAATAGTGATGAAAGCGAGGGTATTAGCATGGATGAGATAATGAGATTATGTATTCACGCGGCAATTGAAGGAGTAAATAATGGAGAGGGTGGACCGTTTGGGGCTGCTATTTTAAAGGATGGAGAAGTAATTGCTTTAGAGCATAATCAGGTGATAAAAACAAATGACCCGACGGCTCATGCTGAAATCAACGCGATTCGTCAAGCTTCACATCGTTTAAATCGTTTTGATTTAAGTGATTGTGTTTTAGTCACTTCATCAGAACCTTGTCCTATGTGTTTATCGGCCATTATGTGGGCAGGTATTAAAAAGGTTTATTATGGTTGTAATGTGCACGATGCTCAGGAGATTGGTTTTGCAGATGAGTTTATTTACGATTTTTTAAAGAACAAATCGCTCAATCAACCGCCTGTTATTTTAGAAGAGATGTTACGAGAAGAGGCGTTAAAGGCTTTTGAGGTTTGGCATCGTAAAAAAGATAAAATATCCTATTAAAGGGAATAAGGGGGGAGAGTCAGTTGACACGTTTAGGTTATGGGATGCCTCAATTAATTGATGTTGACGGACTAGAGGAAAATTTTCGACTCTGCAACGAATTGGGGCTTAATTTTATTGAGTTAAATTGTAATTTACCATCATGCCAACCGGAAATGATAAATGTTCAAAATCTTAATCGGTTAAAACAGCAGTACGGGATTGCGTGTACGATTCATTTACCAGAAGATTTAGATTTAGGGCATTTTAATCGTCATGTTCGTGAGGCGCACTTAAAAGTATTAGAAGAGGCAATTGGCGTTGCGGATCGCTTAGGGTGTAAAATTTTAAATATGCATATGAATCCAGGAATGGAGTTTACGACTCCGAATGGTAAGGTCGCTCTTTATGAAAAATATGAACAGCAGTATTTAGCTAATATTAAGGCGAGTTTAGAGCTTGTGGATATTTGGTTAGGAGGAACCGGAGTTCAAATTGCGATTGAAAATACGGGTGAGTTAGATCGAGGATATATTCAAAAAGCGGTGAGTGAATTGCTTAAGAGTGGTCGCTTTTGTTTGACGTTTGATGTAGGTCACGATTATTTATCAAACCATAAAGATTTGGAATTTATGCTTAATCACCGGCCGTTAATTAAACACTTTCATCTTCATGATGCAACACGAGAACATGACCATTTACCGCTTTATACAGGAGAAGTTAATATAGATAAAAACTTGAATTTAGCAGCTCAAAATCAGGCGAGTGTTTTAATTGAAGTAAAGACAGTTTCAGCTTTATATGATTCGGTAACAAAACTCAAAGAAAAAGGATACTTGCATTAAAAAAACCTCCGTTAGGGAGGTTTTTATTTTGAAAATTCAGATTCAAAAAATTCAATTTTAGCTTGTAATATACGTTCAAGTCCTGAAATAGCGTGAATGAGTTCAGATAAACAATTTTTAGAGTTATAAAGTTCAGCCGGTGTTATCCCTTGGGAATTAACAATTTCATTTAATCGTTTCGCCTCGCTGTAAATAGTATCAGCGAAAAAAGATTCCTGTAAAGCAATTGATGCAATTAAATTGTTAATTGCTTGATTATGATTGGGTTGTTCGGGTGATAACATATTAAAATTCCTCCTTAACGATTCTTAAAAATCGATGACACCTATAATTTATTTTATGCATCTTAGGCGTAGATGTTATTAGAAGATAGGAGTTATTGGTCTAAAATTAGCGAAAACTCAGTATTCTTTCCTATGAGAGGGAGACGGTCAGGGAAAGAAAGTGTATTTAAGTGTTTATTTTTTAAAAGATACGTTAAAATAAAAGGGATGTTGTTAAAATGGAGGAATTTAGTTGTGGTTAATTATATTGCTAAAGTAACGATTTATGTGAAAAATCAAGAAGAAGCGAAACTTTTTTGGACGGAAAAAATGGGATTTGTTTGTCATGAACAACCGATGGGACCGCATATTAAATGGATGGAAGTTCGACCAAATGAGGGAGAAAAAACGTCATTTGTTATTTATGAGAGGGATTTAATGTTGAAGCAAAATCCACAGGCCAATGTTTCACACCCGAATATTATTTTAAGTACAACAGAGATTGAAGCAACTTATAAAAAAATGCAAGATAAGGGAGTCACTGTTGGACCGTTACAAGTGATGCCTTATGGAAAAATGTTTTCATTTGAAGATCAAGATGGGAATAAGTATTTACTTCGCGAAGATAAATAAAAAACTAATGGAGATTTCTCCATTAGTTTTTTTTATAGATGTATAATTTGTAATCGTTTTACCAATAATAGAAAGGTATAGATGAGATTTTTATTTAAGATGTGTTATTCTGGAAGTTCGAAAGATTAATGGAGAATGGTAAGTAATTGAAGGTGGGTGGTGAATTGGGTACCGTATCTTTTAGAATAAATAGAATTTCATCAATTAAGGTGCGATTATAAGCAATAATTATGATAAATGAGGGGTATGTTTAAAGTGAATTTGTTCATTCTAATAATGTGTCCTTGAGGAGGTCGATTGGCATGGAAAATAAAATACGATTAGCAAGTTCAATTATTGTTCCAACGTTATTATTTACGTTATTTACAGTTTCTTATCAAAATTATCGTCCACAGGAAAATGTTAAAGAATTATTAGATAATTACAAAAATCTTCAGTATGATACTGATGAGGTAGCTGTGAAATTATCTACTGATTCAGCAGTAGAAACGGTGCTTTTAAATAAAATTTTACCAAATATGAATTATAAAGTATTACAAAGTCATATTGATAATGACATTGCAACCGTAACTTTAGAAATAAGTAATGTCAATTTGGATCAAGTCCTTCATAATTATGAAACAAGCGTCGTCGAACAAACATTAAAACCAGTAGAAGATGAGACAGTTGAAGCATCGTCTCGTATTGATGATTTTGAAGTCAGTCTTCTTGTTAATCTAATTGATGATCCGGAAGTTGAAAAAAATTATGTGACACAACAAATTGAAGTAACGCTTCATAAACAAGGAAATGATTGGGTGTTAGAAGATAGCGATGAATTATTTAGAGCAGTTATCGGAAGCCAATCTGATGAAATTTCCTTTGAACACCTAATCCGAGAAACGAACTGAAACTAAAAGAGAGTTATTTTTCTGTTGAGAAAATAACTCTCTTTTAGTTCTTCAAATTTAGTAGGGAATAATATCCCACTTGGATAGTTAGCTTAATTAGATTTCTAGCTATGACAGATTTGTCGGATTATTTTAAAAAATGAAAATATTTCTGGTTATATTGAGTAGTGATGGCGACAATAAAGCATATTTTATAAAAATTAAAGACATATTATTTGTTTTTTATATGGTCGTACGATATAATAAAAATGTCTTAAAAAGACAACTATAATAATGCAATAAATTTCTTGCCAAGCTTTTTAACAAGAATTTATCCCCTCAAGAGCCTTTAATAATTATCCCCTCAAATAATTATTAAAAGCCACAAAAGACGAATCCAGTTACGAAGAGTAGCTGGATTTTTTTATTTTATTTAAAGAGTGATTGAATCATGACACCATACATTTAACCATATATCTATAACATCTAAACATGGAAAGAAAACGTTTTTAAGTTTATAATGAAAACATATTTAAGAGTAATCACAGTGAGGAGAGAAGAGAATGCCAATCTTATTTAACGATCAAACGAAAGAATTCCACCTATATAATGATGCAGTTAGCTATATTATGATAATTTTGCCGAATCAGCAATTGGGGCAACTCTACTACGGAAAGAAAATTCGTCATAATGAGTCATTTTCCCATTTACTAGAACAGCGTCCGCGCCCCTTATCAGCTTGTACATTTGAGGGGAATATGAACTTTTCATTAGAACATATCCGCCAAGAGTATCCATGTTACGGAACGGGGGACTTTAAATATCCGGCTTATGAAATTTCACAACAAAATGGAAGTGATATTACCGAGTTTGAATATGTTTCACATCGGGTTTATCAAGGTAAGCCAACGTTACTCGATAAAATGCCTTCAACGTATGTAGAATCAAAGGAAGAGGCCACAACATTAGAAATTACGTTAAAAGATGCTTTAATTCAGACAGAATTAGTTTTAACGTATACGATTTATGAAAATCGTCCAGTGATGACACGTCATGCCACGTTTAAACATTTAGGACAGGAAGAAGTAACATTAACCCATGCGATGAGTATGGCTATTGATTTTCCAGACTATGATTATGAAATGGTGGAATTAACAGGGGCATGGTCGAGAGAGCGTTATGTAAAAAATCGTAAGTTAGAACATGGGATTCAATCTGTTTATAGTATGCGTGGGGCGAGTAGTTCAAACTATAATCCATTTTTAGCATTAAAACGTCCACAGACAACTGAAACTAGTGGAGAAGTTTATGGATTTAGCTTAGTGTATAGTGGGAATTTCTTAGCACAGGCGGAAGTTCATACTTATGGGACGACACGTGTGATGATGGGACTACACCCTAATCGTTTTAATTGGGTATTAAAACAAGGTGATGTTTTCCAGACACCGGAAGTTGTTATGGTTTATAGCGAAGATGGATTGAATGGAATGAGTCAAACGTATCATGAACTATACCGTACACGGTTATGTCGTGGATATTGGCGAGATCGTGTGCGACCAATTTTAGTAAATAACTGGGAAGCAACTTATTTTGATTTTAATGAAGATAAGATTGTGTCTATTGCCAAAGATGCGAAAGAATTAGGAATTGAACTGTTTGTATTAGATGATGGATGGTTTGGTAATCGAGAAGATGATACGGTTGGATTGGGAGACTGGTACGTTAAAAATTTCGAAAAATTACCAAATGGAATCACAGGATTGGCAAATCGTGTGACGGAACTTGGAATTAAGTTTGGATTATGGTTCGAGCCAGAAATGGTGAATAAAGATAGTGATTTATATCGTGCACATCCAGATTGGATTTTAACAACACCCAATCGTCGGGCTTGTCATGGACGTCATCAATTTGTTTTAGACTTTTCGCGTCAGGAAGTTGTAGACTATATTTATGAAGCTATGGCAAAAGTATTATCAGATGCACCGATTTCTTACGTAAAATGGGATATGAATCGTAATATTACGGAATGTTTTTCGGCAGTTGCTTCGGCGAAAGATCAAGGGAAAGTATTCCATAAATATATTTTAGGTGTTTATGATTTATATGATCGTCTAACGACTCGGTTCCCAAAAATTTTATTTGAATCATGTGCAAGTGGTGGATCACGTTTCGATCCGGGAATGTTATATTATGCCCCACAAACATGGACAAGTGATGATACAGATGCTGTTGAACGTTTAAAAATTCAATATGGAACATCAATGGTTTATCCAATGAGTAGTATGGGGTCACACGTATCAGCTATTCCAAATCATCAGTTATATCGAAATGCCCCTTTATCAACACGTGCGAATGTTGCCTATTTTGGAACGTTTGGGTATGAACTTGATTTGAATAAGTTAACGGATGATGAGAAAGAAGAAGTGAAACAACAAGTAGCCTTCTTTAAAGAATACCGTGAGACAATTTTTAATGGAACATTCTATCGTTTACTCAGTCCATTTGAAGGAAATGAAACGTGCTGGATGGTTGTTTCACAAGATCAAAAAACAGCACTTGTTGGTTATTATCGTCCATTGAATGAAGTGAATGTTGGGTTCCGTCGCGTGAAATTACAAGGATTAAATCCTGATTTCAAATATAATGTATCAATTAATGAAACGACTAATTATGGGGATGAACTTATGAATGTTGGATTAATAACATCAGATGGTTCGTGTGGTGAAAATAAAGCCCCATATGATGGAACGAATGGTGATTATCAATCACGTATTTATTTACTAAAAGCTGAATAAAATAAAAAACCTTTTCTTGCACACTTATACACAACAAAGGGAACGATTTGATCATTAATCGTTCCCTTTATCATATTGATGAGGATCGGTGTCCCGCTTGTCATTATTTTTTGTATTTACTTTTCGATAATTTGAAGGACTTAGTCCGGTTACTTTTTTAAATGCTTTAGAGAAGGCCAATGGATCGTGGTAGCCACAAGAGTTAGCAACTGTTTGAATCGCTAGTTCTGTATTAAGAAGAAGTTCAGAGGCCTTAGTGATTCTGAATTTTAGTAAAAATTGTTGAGGAGAAAGGTGAAGCGTCTGTTGAAAAAGTGTGGTGAGGTAAGTGCGACTGAGTGAAACATAATTGGCGATGTCGGTCACTAAAATAGGATTTTGATAATTTTTGTGGATGTACTCTATTGCTTTACTAATATAAAGATTATCCGTTTCTACATCTTCTTCATATGGGATTGCTGCTGATTTTGCGAGGGTTGCAAAAAATAAGAACAAAAGTCCTTGTAAGGAAAGTTCATTATAATGTCCTAATGTATCGTGCTTAAGCATTTGTTCAAGATACTCGGTTAATTGATTGGAGTCCGGACAAGCAAAAGTATAGTCGTTATCTCCCATCCCCACATACTTCAAATAGGTTTTGGCTTTATTTCCATCGAATCCAATCCATAAATAGGTCCAAGGATCCCTCTCATCTGCTTGATAGAAAGTTAACTCACCCGGACGAATGAGAAAACCGTGGTTCGCCTCAATTGTATATTTTCGATCATTGACAGAGTAGTATCCCTTTCCCTTAATAACATAATGAATGAGGTAGTTCGTTCGAATAGCGGGACCAAAATGATAGGCAGGTGGACATTGTTGACGTCCGCAATATAACAGGTGAAAATCTTCAAATGTTTGTTCTTTGAATTGTAAGAATGAATAGTGTTGTGTCATACAAACTCCCCGTGATTACTAAGATTTCGTTACTTAAATTATAGCGCAAAAATGATTGAAACCACATCGTATAATTTGTAGAAAAAAATAAAATTGTGATATGATGGTGCCAGTCATCAGAGTGAATTTTAGAGTAAGGGGTGTTTCAGAATGACTGTTCAACTAGCTGGAATCATTGTAACAAAGGATAGCCCTCATTATGACGTGTGTTGTTTATCATGGAATCGTGCAATTACGCGGCATCCATCGATGATTATTTATTGTCAAAAGACTGAGGATGTTGTGGGTGCGATTCAATATGTTAAGGAAAATAATCTTTCTTTCCGGGTTCGATCAGGAACGCATCATTATGCGGGATATTCAACGGGGGACGATGTGGTCGTTATCGATGTGAGTTTAATGGATGAAATTAAGTTAGACGATGATGTTGTAACAGTACAAGGCGGGGTTCGTAATCGGGAGTTATATGAAGTTGTCTGTCAGGCTGGATTCCCATTTGCCGGAGGGGGATGCCCAACGGTCGGAGTAGCGGGATATACGCTAGGTGGAGGATGGGGATATTCGAGCCGGTTATTTGGATTAGGATGCGATCAATTAATCGAAGCAGAAATCGTTGTTTCCGATGGAGAGGTTCTTGTGGCCAATCGCCATCAACATCAAGATTTATTTTTTGCCCTTCGAGGGGGTGGAGGAGGAAACTTTGGCGTTGTGACTTCTTTAACGTATCGATTGCCTGAAAAACAGGAGATGGCAACGTTAATTAATATAGATTATCCGCAAGTAGGAATTGAGAAGGTTGCCGAAGTTGCGTTAACGTATCAACAACTTTTCAAAGATTTGGACCGGCGCATGAATTTGAAAATGGCGATGTATCATAGTGAGACGAAGGGGATTGGAGTGAAATTAACGGGCCTTTTTTATGGTTCAAAAACTCATGCCATTCATTTATTAGCCGCCTTCTCTTCAGCCCCATGCGTTGAACTCGAGGAGATGAGCATTTTAGAAGCAAATCGTGCCATTCAAGATAGTCATCCAGATTTTGAAATGTACGCCTCTGGTGGTCGTTTTATCATGCGTGATTATACGAAAACTGAGCTATTGACGATGCTTCATCTGATTCAAAACCGTGCTCCGGGTTCGGTGTATACAGCGATTACCTTTTACGGATTAGGGGGTGCTATTTCTGATATTTCAAGTGAAGAAACCGCCTTTTACTATCGGGATGCTCGGTTCATTCTTGGGTTTCAATCAGTATTTGAGGATAAGGGTTATAAAGAACAGAATAATGCTTTCGTAAGGGAACGATTTAATGAGCTATGTTCTTATACAAAGGGATCCTTTATTAATTTTCCGATAGAACAAGGTGAAAACTATGAGAAAGAATATTATGGAGACAACTTAGCACGACTAAAAGATGTGAAACGAAAATATGACCCGATTAATTTATTTAAGTTTGAGCAAAGCATCCGAGGATAGAAAGATTTTTATGTCTTAAAGACATTGACAGTGAATGGTGCAATTGGTAAAATGAGAAGTATTTTTTTAAGGAGAGAGTGATTGATGATGATGGATATGACTAAAGGGAATCCGGCCAAATTGATTCTAGCTTTTACGATTCCTATTTTAATTGGTAATTTATTTCAACAGTTTTACAGTATGGTCGATACGGCGATTGTTGGGCAGTTTGTTGGTGTTGGTGCATTAGCAGCTGTTGGAGCGACAGGTGGGGTTATCTTTTTAGTGCAAGGATTCGTTAACGGGTTAACACATGGATTTTCTGTTATTGTTTCTCAACGATATGGCGCCAATGATGAGGTTGGGATTAAAAAGGCAACCGCAACCTCTATTTATTTATCGGCGATTGCGACCGTTGTTTTAACGATTATTTGCGTGGTGCTCGCTAAACCCGTTCTTCAATTAATGAATACGCCAGCTGATATTTTAGAAGATGCCACTTCCTATGTGACAATCTTCTTTGGGGGATTAGTTTCTATTATTGTTTATAATTTATTAGCTTCATTATTGCGAGCATTTGGAGATAGTAAAACCCCGCTATATTTTTTAATTTTAGCCTCGATTACCAATATTATCTTAGATTTAGTACTTATTATTAACTTTAAGATGGGAGTCGCGGGAGCGGCGATTGCGACGGTTGTTTCTCAGGGGCTATCTGGGTTATTATGTTATTTTTATATGATTAAAAAGTTTGATATCTTAACTTTAAAGAGGGAACATTTTAAATATGATCCGGTGTTAGTCAAAGAGTTAATGTATGTGTCATTACCAATGGCGCTTCAATATGCGATTACAGCAATTGGAGTAATGATTTTACAGGTGGCTGTCAATAGTTTTGGTTCAACAACGGTGGCTGCTTTTACCGCGGCAACGAAAGTCGAGCAGTTGGTTGTTCAACCGGGAATTGCGATTGGGATGACGATGGCGACTTATGCTGCTCAAAACTTAGGGGCACGACGTATCGATCGTGTGCGTCAAGGAGCTCGCCAGAGTGCGTGGATTACGATTGTGACGAATGCGTTGTCGAGCGTGATCGTTATTTTCTTAGGAGGCTATATTGTCCAGTTATTTATCCCGTCAGCCAATGTCGAGGCTTTACCGATTTCGATGGAGTATTTGAAGATAACGGCTATTTTTTATCCTGTTTTAGGGTTATTGTTTTTATATCGCTTTGCTCTTCAGGGGCTTGGAAATACGGTTGTTCCGATGTTTGCAGGGGTCATGGAGTTGGTGATGCGTACAATTGTTGCGTTTACTTTACCAGGGTTACTAGGATACCAAGGGGTTTGTTTAGCAAGTCCATTGGCCTGGATCGGTGCAACTGTCTGGCTGATTTGGTCGTATTTTAGAATCATTCCTAAATTAGAGCGCGCGCATCCGATAGAAAATTTAGAATAATAAAAGGAATCTCTATTCTCTCATGATTGAGGATAGGGATTTTTTTATGTACACCTCAAATAAATAAGGGATTTTTGGCGATGAATTAGATTTTTAAGATGTCGATAAAAAGAGATTAATGTTGGATTTTGCGAAACCGAAAAGGAGATGAAAAATAAAGTGCATTATCATTGAAGTTGATGATTTTAATGGTTATAATAGGCTTATATTTAGGTATTCAAAATTGAATGGAGGATTCTAGTATGAAATTTTATATGTGCCCAGAAACAAAAACAGTAATCGAGGTCATTGAAGGTCAACAAGCACCATTAACTTGCGATGGAAAACCAATGGAAGAATTAGTTCCGAACTCAACAAACGCTGCTGTTGAAAAACATATGCCAGTTTTATCAATTGAAAATGGAGAATTAAAAGTATGCGTTGGTGAAGTAGAACATCCAAGTATCGAAAAACACTGGATTCCATTCGTCGCTGTTAAAGCTGGAGATTTAGTATTACGTCGTACAATTAAAGCAACTGAAAAACCTGAAGCTGT
>DKYS01000025.1:13512-17337 GCA_002493395.1 Turicibacter sp. UBA7094
CAACAATCACTGCTTAATCATAAAGCAGGAAGAGTCGGAAAATCCGACTCTTTTTTTATTATTTATTTAAATCTCAACTTTCGCACTTGTAAACTAGCCTCAAGTACTTGACTTTATACGGTTTGGGGGGGATTTAATAGCCCTCTTGTTTTTCCGCCGTTTTGTGCGGTATAAATTGAAAAAAGACATCCATTCCTTGATAATAGTAGTTGCTCAACAAACTAAACAAGAAAGGATGTCTTTTTTATTATGATACCAAATAAAAGAGATTAAAGAGCTTGGGTTAGACGTCATCGGGATGGTAAAACAGACATCCAAACGCAAGTATAAATTTAAAGGTAAGCATTATACCTTTCATCAATTAATGAGCCACTGTCACCAAAATAAAAATGCCAACGCCATTTTAGGTTCTGTGATTGTAAAGATGAAAGAGGACACACGAGTTAAGATTGTTTTTGTGCGTCATCGAAGCAATCGAAATAAATGGTTGGCTATTTTAAGCACGGATATCAACTTAAGCGATGAAGAAATCATTCGAATTTACGGGTATAGATGGGAGATTGAAGTGTTTTTCAAGTGTAATAAATCTCACCTGAATTTAAATAAAGAGTTCCAATGTAGAACTTATGATGCGATGATCGCCCATATGACCATCGTCTTTTCAAGATACATTTTTTTAGCGTGGGAACAGCGAAAAGCTAACGATATTAAAACATTAGGCCATTTATTTTTTGAATTCGGGGAGGATATACGAGAAGTTGATTTTAAAGAAGCGTTACGTAGCTTAATGCAACTCATACTAGAACTTGTCCAAACCGGAGAAAAGGAAATTGTTATTAATGCCGAAGAATTAAAAAATAAACTCTTATCTTGGCTATTAACCTTACCGAAATACCTCCAAAACTTCTTAATCGAGCAACCCCAAGTTTAGACTTTACTTTTCACTCCGCCTAAAAATGTCAATGAATCTAATTGAATAGCATTAAGGCCAAGAACGAGACGTTCTCAGCCTTAATTTTAATGTGCGAAAGTTGAGTTTAAATTAAAAAAAGTTGAACCATATCTAGGCATTTTGTGAACGGGTAATTCATCTTATAAAAAATAGAATGTATGCGTGAAACGAACATAAGTTGTTCATAATACACCTATACTCAAGATATTAAAAGGTGGAAGCATGTGTATGAAAATTGGACTAAATTGTCATCAAGCAAGCAAGGAACTAAAGGAGCGTATTACCTCTTATTTACAGGATGAGGGATATGAAATCCTTGATTTAGTGGACGATAAAAATCAAGAACCGCAAAATTCGTCGAAGTGGGTGATTGAAAAAGAGTGGACTGTCATCCCTAACGCGAAGGAGTCAATGTCCGGGCGCCCTCATGCAGCACTAACTATTAGTCGTTTACCCGGTGTTTCTTTTGTTGGGGTAAAAGAGACGTCGGGCTCATCTGTAAAGATGGGGGCGGATTTGGCACAACTGTTGTTAATGGTTAATGAGGCGTGGGTAAAACCTGCTTTATATAAACGGATTAATTATAAAACCGTGTGGAAGACGATTAAAAAAGCGAAAAAATGGACCAATCAGGTAAAAAAATCAAGACAAGAACGTGGGTTAGATTCAGAATAGGTATTCTGATGAAGGAGAGATAATGACCGTATAAACGTTTAGTAAAATAAGTTTATGAGAGATAACAAATTCATCTATAAAGCGACAATGTTACATTAATCAAAGAGTGAGTGAATTATTTTTTGAAGAATTTTAGGGGGAAAGTTTTGTGAAAGCGGCGGACAGGGGCTATAAATAGTAATAGGTGGAAAATCAAGTAAGGGAATAGCCCAATGGGTATTTTTTCTTGTAAGCAGTAAGGCACTTTTACTGTATAATGAAGTTATATAAAATAAATGTAATAAGTTATGTGGGGTACGAGGGTAACTTATTGCGTTGGTTAGAGAAGAAGAGAAGTCATAATGATAATTCGCTTGTTATCATTGTTAGGGAAGGGGAAGGCACCATGGAATTGGCAGAAGTAAAGAGAAGTATAACAACACCAGTGACAAAATCGGAGTTTATGAAGCAGTTAAAGCAATTAAAAATTGATGATGTAGATTTGCTGATGGTGTATGCAAATTTAGATGCCTTTGATTATGTCATTGGTGGGGCACAGACAGTCGTTGAGGCTATTTACGAATTAACTGGGTATCATACAACAATTGTGATGCCGGCACATTCACTTAATCAATCATGTCCAACATTCTTTGATGAAACATTACCAAAGAAATGGAAAGAATTAATGGCGAAGCATATGCCGGCTTTTGATGCAAGTTTATCACCTATTTTATCAGGTGAAGTTTCGGAAACTTTTGCAAGGATGCCGCAAGTTTATCGAAGTGCGCACCCCGTGAGTTCTTATTTGGCTACGGGACGTAAGTCAGACTGGTTTATGTCAGGGCATCAATTAGATTCGATGTTTGGGGATCAATCGCCATTACAAAAGATGTATGCACAAGATGCGAAAGTTTTATGTTTAGGAATTGATTATCGTCAATTAACAGCTCTTCATTTAGCGGAATATTATGCAAATTGTCGTCCACTTAAAGTTCACGAAGCAGTCATCAATAAAGCTGGGGATACTAAGTTCGTTGAGTTTGAAGATTTAGCTTTTGACTCAGAGTGCTTTAATGAAATTGGATTGGCTTATGAAACTTCAAATCAAGTGTCAATGTGCAAAATTGGGAATGTAGAGTGTAAATTATTAGATTACCGATCATTAATTGATTTTGCGACAGACTATTTAAAAACGAATTAAAAAGGAGTGAGGCCTAAAAGGCTTCACTCCTTTTCGTATAGATATGACGCTCAGTAAAAATATAGTGTGGACAAATATCATGAGGATTAGCCTCGATGTTGTCTACCATTTGGCATTCATAGGCAAGAGCCAATGTGATTAAATCAGGATAGTTTTATAAGGAATGGTCATAAATCCTTTTTTGTATCCAATTCGGTGACGTTGTTTATCAAAAGCAGCACCTGGCATCATCATTAATCCTTTGTTAACGGTAATGGACTCATTTGTTGTCGGTTCAAGAATGTTAAATGTCCCTCGTGCAACGTTTTCTAGCGAAATAATTTGAAAAAATTTATGGTATTATCGACGATTTTAGAAATAGCTACCGTCTTTTTTAAACGAAACGATTGGGCGATGAGTTACCTGTGCTGGCTGATAACCGAAGGGGAAAGTTGTCGCCATTTATGCATGATGTCTTGACGAATTTTTTTTGTTTACTTGTCATTTTAACACCTTACATAAAGAATATGTATGTTAAGCGTTTATGATTCATAGTTTTAGATAGGAGGGGATAGGATGGAGTTACTGATAAAGGAGCTTGTTTCAGAGTATATGAAATTGGATGGGGTAGAGGCGATTACTTTAGCTGGATCAC
Organism: Turicibacter sp. UBA7094; assembly: GCA_002493395.1. Classification (GTDB taxonomy): domain Bacteria; phylum Bacillota_I; class Bacilli_A; order MOL361; family Turicibacteraceae; genus Turicibacter. The sequence goes on from DKYS01000025.1 coordinate 16,954, forward strand.
GGGCAGCGGGACGAAACGATAGCCAATCGGACATTGATTTGGATTTGTTTNNTCTAGTGAGGTAATTTTAAAAAATTTCATGGAGTTATCAATAATTTTAGGAATAGCGACGGTCTTTTTTAGACGGAAAGATTCGGCAATAATTAAACCCGTCTGAACTTCGTTTAAGTAATCGAGGTAAATAAAAATAGTTGAAGCGTTTAAAAATAGAGGGGATTGGCAGACGTTGTGAGCGATGAGTTGGATGTGATGAGTAATAATCGAAGGGGCTAGTTGTCGCCGTTTGACTAGCATGTCCCGGCGGATTTTTTGTTTATTTGTCGTGTTAACACCTCGTATAAAGAATATGCATGTTAAGCGCTTATGATTCATAGGTTTAGATAG
>DKYS01000025.1:17348-22411 GCA_002493395.1 Turicibacter sp. UBA7094
TCGGACATTGATTTGGATTTGTTTGTTACAAAGGATATTCCAATCGAGAAGCGGCGAGAGATTGCGGTAAATTTTTCAGATGAGATAGAGATTGGAAACGAATTTTTCGGAAGTTCGGATGAGTTTATCGTGCGTGAGTCTTTAATTGATGTGGATGTTTGTTTTTTCAAATTAGAGGATATTCGCCAGAACTTATCTGAGGTGATGGAAGAATATCGTGCGCGTACTGGATATACAACGTGTTTTGTTTATAATGTTTTAAACGCCACCGTGTTGTACGATAAAAATCAGGTGCTTGAACAATTACGTCAAACGTATCGTCACGTTTACCCAGATGCGTTAAAGAAAGCCATTGTGGATATGAATTACCCGATTTTAAGGAATGCTTTTTCATCGTATTATCATCAGATTGAAAAAGCAATTTCTCGAGGAGACCTTAATAGTGTTAATCATCGAGTGACGGCGTTTTTAGCGAGTTATTATGATATTATTTTCGCCATAAATGGAGTCCTTCATCCCGGGGAGAAACGTCTTTTATCTATTATAGAATCAACCTGTGTCCATTATCCACCACACATGAGTGACTTCATTAAAACAATCATTAAAAATATTGGCATGGATGATGAACTTCTTTTACAAGCGTTGAACCGACTCGTAGATGAATTAGAACTTCTTTTAAAAGAGCAGTCATTTATTTAATCTCACGTTACACTCGCCTTGCTTAGAGAGGTTTATCGTCGTTTGAATAGATTAGTGATAATGGTATGAAAAGAGTAACGGAATCGATACTCTTTTTTTCTTGTTTTTTAGACTAAATTTTTATCTCCATTGGTGACACTCTTGTATAGTTTATCATTTGTTATAAGATGGAAATGATTTGACAAGGTCTCTAATGATTTCAAAAGATAAGGAATCCCCTGGTAAAGGAATTGTTTTGGAAAGGATAGTGTTTGAACTTTTGAATTTAGCGTAAAAATGGATGGTCCGTCTGAGAGTGAGAAAACAGACATCTAACCATATCCATATGAGTTTTTGAAATGGACACTGCTCTCTTTAAAACCTATAATGACAATAGAAAATATGGGAAAAGAGGGTTGGATATGAAGCGGACGAAAAAGGATTATATTCAGTATGTGGGGGGGATTATTTTGTTAACTTTAGGGGTGGCATTGAGTTCAAAGGCTGGATTTGGGACAGGGTCATTAGATTCTATTAATTTTGCTTTAGCTCATCAAACGGGATTGAACTTATCCATTATTATTGTTGCGATGGCGGGAGTTGCTATTTTGATTTCAACGATGATTCGTCGGCAAAAGCCTAACTTTAAGCCACTAATTGCCGCTATTTTAATGGCTATTTTTACAGAGGGATGGGTGAACGTTGTTAATATCATTGTCATTGACTCGATTCTCATGCAGTGTGTCGTGTTTACGCTATCCCTTTTATGTTTGGCATTTGGACTGGCTATTTATTTAAAACCTAAGCTTCCCGCCAATCCAAACGATGATATTACTGTCTCTCTTCACGAAGTTTTCCACTTTAAAATTGGAACAGCAAAGTTGCTCGTGGACTTAATTGCGATTGGAATTGCTCTTCTGATAGGGGGACCAATCGGGGTGGGAACACTTTTATTGACTTTTTTATTAGGTCCACTTGTTAATATCATCAATCACATATTTTTAACGCCTAAGGCATCGATGATTCAATCAAAGATAGAAATATCTTAACGAATAGAAGTGTGATTAATAAAATAAAACAAGACTCGTGAGGAAAATTTTCACGAGTCTTGTTTCTTATATACGAATCAGATTACATGAGTTTAATTTTTATAAAGGGTGACTATCGATACGTGATATACTTTATCGTTGAAAAATTTATCACGCTATCGAAAAATTAAAAGAGTTGCATTTGATGAAAAGGAACTGTCTATTTTATTGGTGTGACTGAACCATGACCTCTTGTGGTTTTAAATGGATTCGCGTAGGAAAAGCTACGCTTACTTTCCTGCGCACCGAAATTCGGTTGGTGAAAGGGCGTTAATCTTTTTAAAAGATTTCGAGAAAGCAAGTGGATCTTGATAACCACAAGATCTCGCAATATCGGATACTGATAAATTAGTTTCTGTTAATAGTTGTGCAGCCTTAGTCATTCGAAATTGAATAAGGAATTGTTGAACAGACATGCCCACATGTTTTTGAAACAATGCGGTTAAATAAGTTCGATTGAGACAAAGGTAATGGGAAACATCACTCACCTTAATGGAGTTGGCATAATTGTTTTGAATAAAGGAGATGGCTTGACTAATGTAATGGTTCTCGTTTTTAGCTTGTTTAGATAGACTGGTTGGGGCTGACTCAGCCAATTTTGCTAAGCATAGGTAAAGTAACCCTTGGTATTTTAATTCATTTGCTTGTGTTAGGCTATTGTAGGTAAGCATTTGGGTTACATACTCTTGTAATTCCTCGCAATGCTCATAATGTAAGACCAACTGCTGGTCTGAAAAACCTGCCGCTTCTAAATACTTTAATGCCATTTCTCCATCAAATCCAATCCACACATAAGTCCAAGGATGGGTGCAATCAGCTTGGTAAAATGTGAGTTCATGGGGGCGGATGAGGAAGCATTGATTCTTCGTTATTTCGTAGCATTTATTATTCGTATAATACTGCCCCTTTCCATCAATAACAAAGTGGAGTAGGTAGTTTGAGCGAACGGCTGGCCCAAACGAGTGTGATGCTTCGCAATCATGAATTCCGCAAAAACATAAATATAAATCGCGAAAATGTTTATGGTTAACCTCAAGACTTAAGTGTGACATAAAAATCCCCCCGAAAATAATGCACATACTTTATTATAACATTAGTTGAAAGCGTTTGAACACATAAAAAAGATGACAAGTGGTGGGATAAGAAGTGTTATTTTTACAAAGCGGGGATGCGAACTGCCGATAAATGAAACTTATTTTTTTACGATTCATAAGCGTGAATTTCTTAATTTTTACGATAGGTATCAAGTCTATTTTTGTTTTTTATGGTTTAAAGACAAAAAGAAAAAGAAGTCACCTAAACGAACCAAACGTAAAAAGTAACTTCTTAAGGTAGGGAATCACACGCCCTACCTTCCATTATAACATTCAACTGATATTATGAAAAGCAGAGACTTAAAATTTATCATTATTATGTGTGGGATTGGTATAAATAATCTAATACCATATAATAGTGGTCTTAGATGACTTAGACTTATTAATATGTTAATTATTATAAGGCTCATTAAACATGGATGATAAAGAAAGACGCTTTATGCTTTTAGAAGATTCATAGGATGACATTGATAGTTGAAAAGTTGTTTATTTCAGTCGAAAAAAATATAATTTTGCGTATTTTTAGAGAATTTGAGAATACTAATAGTGGTTTCTTGTTTAAGAAGCTAATTGCGTTAGAGGAGGTCTTTTAAATGTCTAATTATCAACGCACTCTTGATCAAGAAGAATTTGCTGAAGAAGTCGCGACAAGCGCCAAACACGTGGCTCATAAAGTGGCTCATGAAGTGAAAGATTTCGCTGCTGATGTTGAGTATGGAGCGAAAAAAGTCATGAATGGTGTCGAAGACGTGGCAGACGATGTGGCGTATAATGCAAGTAAAATGGCACGCAAAACAGCTCATGGGGTTAAAGATATGGCCGAAGATGTAGCTGATGGGGCTAAAAAGGTATTTAATGACGCGGATGATGTTGCTGACGATGTGTCAAAAAACATTGCCAAAGGTGCTAAACACGTTGCCAATAAAACAGAGCATGTGTTAAATGAGGCGAAAGAAAGCTTAGAAGATGTTGGTGAAAAAATCGAGCAGGCCTCAAAAAAAGTAGTTGATAAAACAAAAGAATTTGTGGATGATCTTGTTTCATCCAAATGATTACCTTGAATAATGAAAAAACAGCCCGTAGGGGCTGTTTTCATTTATAGTTAGTTAACGGATGTTAAATTTGCAATTATTTCAATAAATGATGGAGTGACATAAAATAAGACAGTTCCAATCACTAATCCTTTAACTGCGTCTTTTACCATTTGAATTTGTTTCATTCTAAATTCCTCCTTTGGTGTTTAGTAACCCCAAAGGTTTTACAGGCTATCTTCCTATAAAACGCATCATTGCGTTTAAACAAGAAAAATAAACAGAGCCTAGTGGCCGCGTTTTCCATTTATTAATTGGAAATTAGCCGTCATATTGGTTTCTGTGATAAATTAATTTTTATCATGTACGTTTGCAATCTGAGCTCTATCTATGAAAAAGCGCTCGTAATTAGCTTATGTGGTAATTACTTTCTTTTTGTGAATGCTTCGTCATTATCACCGACGATAATTTTAACAACACATCAAGAACAGTACGTGGAAATTGTTCTTTCCTTTTAACCTCGAAACATTCCTTGTCTTAACGCAAGGGGTCGGTTTACTATCATATCACCTTTATTGGAGGAATGCAAGAGAAAAAATAAAAAAATTAGGTGTAGGTATTAAGTAAAATTAATTTTAGATATTGTAACTTCCTCAGAACTCACGCATAATTAGAGATAATCCTGTCTTCATAAGAAAGAAAGCTGATAGTGATTAATAAATGTTGAATAAGATTTTAAAGAAATAGGATTTGGATTCATTTTTAAGGTGTCATCGCGGAGAGTTTTTTAATAAACAAAAAAGTTATGATGGATGGATAACCAGATGTGTTGATTTATTTTGTAATACCAACTAGAAGGAGTGACGGTGTGTGAAGGATTATATTACTTTTAAAAAGGTAAAAAAGGTGTATAAAATGGGAGAAATCGAGATAGAAGCGTTAAGCGGAGTCGATTTTTCAATTGATAAAGGTGAATTTGTCGTGATTGCAGGAGCAAGTGGTGCCGGGAAAAGTACCGTTCTTAATATATTAGGTGGGATGGATACGGCGAGCAGTGGTGAAATTTTTGTGGGCGGTAAGGAAATTACCCATTATACGAATAAGCAATTAATCACGTATCGTCGTCATGATATTGGATTTGTTTTTCAATTTTATAATTTAGTCCAAAATTT
>DKYS01000091.1 GCA_002493395.1 Turicibacter sp. UBA7094
TTTTAGCAAAAATATACCTTATTTGTTTTAGGAATATACTGGAAGAGGGGGCGTGCTTCGTAAAGTCCTAGTCGCGAAGGATATATTTACTTCGTAAATGGTATGTGACCCATTCCCTAGCAACGGAGGATGGTTCGCTTTGCTCCCCGCTAGGGGACTTATGGCAGGGGACCCACTTTCTTTTTTAAAATAATTTATTTTAAAGATAATGGTGATTTAGGTGACCCGAGTTAATTTAAATTCATCCAAATCAAGGGCTTTAGTCGCGCTAAATATGATGGAATAGAATCAAGAAGGGTAGCTAGGCGAGCTGTCTCTTTTTGGACTAAAATAGCGAAGATAAAAATTCAAGATTTTTAAAGGAGACGAGTATAATGCAATATAAACTGTAAAAAAGGAAAGTTGTGAAATAATGAATAGGTACTTAGCAGAAAAGAAAGAACAGATTGCGTTAAAGATTTCTTTAGGGGCAAGCCTCTTATTTGTCTTAGTTGAACTCTTAGTTGCTGTCCTCTCAAAGTCTCAGGCGGTCTTAATGGATTCGATTTATGATGCATCAGAACTTGTGATGGTCTTATTTTCATTAAATTTAGTTCCCTTGCTGTATAAACCAGTGAGTGAAAAACAACCTTATGGATATTCCCAAGTGGAGTCTTTATTTATTGCGATTAAGGGATTTGTTCTCGTCTCCGTGACGGTTGCCTTAATCGTCAATAATGTTCAGATTATGTTTCACGGAGGACGTGATGTCCAGTTTTTGCCGATTGCTTATTTTGAACTTTTCGCCACGTTTCTTGGAGCGGTTGTGATGTTAATTTTAAAGCGAATGAATCGATCGTTTAATTCTCCTATTTTAAAAACTGAAATTATGGAGTGGACGATTGATACGATTGCTAGTTTAGGAATGGCACTTGCTTTTTTTATTCCTACTGTGATTCATCATCCGTGGCTTGAACGGATGCTTCCTTATTTGGACCAGGTAATTGCGATCTTTTTGTCGGTTTTTGTTTTACCGCTTCCTATTCGTGCGGTTGTAACGGCGATGCGAGATATTTTCTTAATGGCCCCTGAAGAGGAAACGATGCACATTATTAAAGAAAGATGTGAACCTATTTTGTCGTATTATGGATTAGAGGAAGCGACTTATGATGTCGTTCGTACGGGAAGAAAGGTCTGGATTTCTATTTATATTTTACCGATGGATGAATTTATATCGGTGACACTTTATTCAAAGGTTCAGGATTTATTAGAGGTATCGCTGGCAGAAGACTTTAATGATTTTTATATCGAATTACTTCCCGACATTTTATAATGTTCTTTTATTTATCTAAGAAGAAGACGGTATTTTTCTTTTTTCGTGCATATAGTTAACCGTAGGTAAAACCGATGAGACGAGGGGGAGTATACCATGAGAAAGAAAATCTGTATTTTATCCATCGACGGGGGAGGGATTCGTGGAATTATTCCGGCAAAAATTTTGGTTAGACTAGAGGAATTATTACAAGAGTATAGCCAAAATCCGCAGGCTAGATTGAGTGACTATTTTGATTTAATTGCGGGAACGAGTACGGGGAGTATTTTAACCGCTCTTTATTTATGTCCGAGTGATGAGGGGCAACCTTCGGCAAAGTATACGGCCAAGGAGGCACTAGATTTATATTTACAAGAGGGTCCTAAATTATTTGAACGTTCATGGACAACGAAGATGATTGATTATTTTGGCTTAACACATCCTCTTTATAAGGCGAATCATTTAGAATCTTTATTAACGACTCATTTGGGTGATTTAAAATTGTCCGATTTATTAAAGCCTTGCTTGATTCCAAGCTATGATATCGAGAGTGGAAAAGCGGTCTTTTTTAACCAGATGACAGCCCGTAAAAATGCGTCACGTAATTTCTTAGTCAAAGATGCTGTGCGTGCATCAACGGCAGCTCCAACCTTTTTTCCGGTGAAGCACGTTTTAAACTCGGTGACTCATTTATCACATACGTTTATTGACGGTGGACTGGTCGCTAATAATCCGACTTTATGTGCCTATGTCGAGGCGTGTAAACTTAAAGACTATTCAAAGACGAACGATATCATGATATTGTCGCTTGGAACGGGGGCAGTCGATAAAACATACACGTATGATCAGGCGAAAAAGTGGGGGAAAATTGGTTGGATTGTTCCACTCATCCATATTTATGGTTCTGTAGGTTCGCAAACCGTTGACCATCAATTACAAATGCTGTATCGTCAGCATCACGTGCCTATTCAATATTTGCGAATAGAACCGAATTTAACCGACTTTGAAGTGAATCACGATATGGATGACGCGAGTGTAAAAAATATATTAGCCTTAGAGTATGTTGGAGAGCAGATGATTGAAGCGTATGATGAACAGTTAAAAAGCTTTGCCCGACAGTTACAATTGAATCAATCCATGCGCTAAATTGGGGTGAAAAGACTTAGTGTAAGATTAACAATACTAAGTCTTTTTCTAATGGGTCAGAAAATATCTTCAATCAATTTTTAAAAATAAGAATAGAAAAAATGATTTTGGAAATAATAACTTTGATTGATAACTAGTTAAAAAAAATGAGCGGATAATAAAAAAACTGTTTCTTTTATCGAAACAGCTTTTAAGTTAGATATTTAATGAAATAACGCTTGAATTCCAGTTAGGAAGACGATAGCAATCGCAAGAGGGGCGATAAATTTAGTGATTGTTAAATAAACCATCGTTGTTTTAATCGATTTTGATCCTTGGCTTAATTCATCGGCCACCTCATCTTTTTTCATCACAAATCCAAGGAAGAGCATAATGAGCAATCCACCAATCGGTAAAAGAACATTAGCCGATAATAAGTCCATCCAATCAAATAAAGAGTGCCCGTTAAAAGAAAGGAAGGTATTTGGTGTTTGTGAAAGTGAGCAAACGATAGAAATCACGATGACCGCAAGTGTTGTTAATAGAAGAGCTTTACGGCGATTAACGTTTAACTCTTCTGTCACATAAGTGATAATGACTTCAAAGATGGAAACAACAGACGTTAACGCAGCGATAAAGAGAAGTAAGAAGAAAAGGGCCCCAAAGATATTTCCACCTGGCATTTGTAAGAATACGTTCGGTAATGTAATAAAGACAAGTCCTGGTCCTGCTGTTGGGTCAATCCCAAAGGCAAAAACGGCTGGGAAAATCGCAACTCCTGCGAGAAGTGCAATCATTGTATCTGCGATGGCGATTGAACAACTAACTGAAGCTAAATTTTCTTTTTTGCTAATATATGAACCGTAAGTGAGCATCGTTCCCATTCCGACACTGAGTGAGAAGAAGGAATGACCAAGGGCATCTAAAATAGCGCTCATCGAAAGTTGGCTAAAGTCAGGCTTGAATAAGAATTGTAATCCTTCGCCAGCACCCGGAAGCGTCACAGCACGAATGACAAGTAAAATAATAATTCCAACAAGACCCGGCATTAAAACTTTTGTATACTTTTCAATTCCGTTTTTAATTCCACCAAATAAAACAATCACCGATAATAAAATGAAAATAATTGTATAAATAATCGGTGCATAGCCTGATGAAAATTGGTTAAATGTTTGCGTTATTTGTTCAGATGTCATTCCTGAAAACGCATTAGTGATACTTAAAATAAAGTAGTGGATTGTATAACCGGCAATGACGGTATAAAATCCAAGAATCATGAAAGCCGCAATAATTCCAAGCCATCCGATAATCGGCCATTTCGTGTTTGGGGCTAATTTTTTGAAGGAACGAACAGCATTGGCTCCTCCGCGACGCCCAACAATAAATTCGGCTAATAAAACAGGGAGTCCGACACACAAGATTGAAATTAAATAAATAAGAATAAAGGCGGATCCACCGTTTTCTCCAACGATATAAGGGAACTTCCAAATATTCCCCAGACCCACGGCAGATCCCGCAGCTGCGGCAATTAAGCCGAAACGTGAACTAAAACCATCACGTGGTGGTGTTGCTGTTTTTTGACTCATAAAAAAAACCTCCTACCATTCTACTAGGCATGTTTCGTGTATGCCTCTCCTATTGTCTTTTACATCAGTTAAACCTACCTACCTACAAAAACTACGACTGGGTTTAAAATTATAAAAGTGACTCTATTTTAGCATGTCATCAGGCGTTTGAAAAGAGTTGTGCTTTTGAAAAACAACATTTTTTATCAAAATATTTAGGAGAAATGAGAATAAAAAAGTTCAAGAATGCAAGACTAATGAACGTGAGGATACTTATTGAAACTGGAGGTTTTAACATGGCAATTAAATGTGGCGCACATAACTGTGTGCATAATGATAATAACGGAAATTGTTATGCAGGAGTTGTAAATGTTTGCGGAGCTCACGCAACAGTGACAGATGAAACGATGTGTAAAAGTTTCGCCGCTCAAGATTTAAAAGCAGATGCGGAATTTGCGATGGAATTTAATGCCGCTCCTAAAAAAGCAGAGGTTAGTAATATTAAATGTGGAGCATGCCACTGCAAACATAATGAAAAACATAAATGTTGTGCAGACCATGTTCAAATTAATCATGTGACAGCAAGCTGCGAAACATTTGAAAAGTAATTAAAGAAAATCCTCGTTTTCTTCATCATTGAGAAGTCTTTGGCAATTTATTACCTGATAATGGATTGTCAAAGGCTTTTTATATTTAAGAAGACATTAGAGTGTTTTTGCCAATAACGATTAAATCGTGTTCTAAATAGGAGAGGGGTTGTCATATATTATGGTACATAGTTTAGAGGAGCGAAAATAGATGGAGAAGTTGAATATTGGCGTAGATTTAGATGCAATTTTTGGTCTGACAATTAAAGAAGATGCTTATTTTGAAGCGGGACCTTTACTGTCCTTTTGTCAGCAGTTGATGCGGTTGAATCATCAGGTGGTCGAACTTTTTGCCTTCTCTATGCAAGATCCGTCTATTTCCTCGAGCGTCTTTGAAAGTTTATCGCATTATGGATTAAATATTAATCAGCTGATTTTTACGGGAGGGGAATCGATTGTTTCTTATTTTCAAGCTCTTGAGATTGAGGTGTATTTATCATTTGATGAAGGGGATGTGTTAGAGGCGAAGAAAATGGGAATCCTTTCAGGCGTTTTAACGAAAAAAAATGTGAAAGAAACATTGAACTTTACGTTTGATCACCGATTATTTTTAGACGACCTTCCGTATACGGGTCTTGGAAAATGGCTCCCTTTGCTTGGTTATTTACAGCAACAAAAGTATCCCTTATCGGTTGAATTAATGACGACACGGGCGTACAGTGTCGATCGTTTTGTTAAGGATCTCTTTTTGGAGTCCCAGTGTAAGATTAATGCCATGTGTTTTATTGCCTCAGGGAAGGGGGAGGATTTAGTAGAGCTTTATGCACCGACGATTTACTTTTCTGCCTTTTCTTCTGAGCCGTTATCACCGCTTCCTAATGCCGAGTGTATTCTAAATATTGCCTTTTAACGGATGTTGATAAACGAAAAAGAAATCGCTATAATAAAGATAAGCAAGTATCCCATAAAATGTAAAAAAAGACGAGGTGATAGAGATGGCGTATGATTTAAGCGACAAGCTCGTGGTGGCAATTTCAAGCCGAGCGTTGTTTGATTTAGAATATGAGAATACCATTTTTGAAAAAGAAGGAATTGATGCGTATACCCGTTATCAGATTGAGCATGAAAATACGATATTGTCTAAAGGGACGGCTTTTCCTCTGGTAGAGGCTTTATTGAGTTTAAATGAGAAATTTGAGGAGCCGATTGTGGAGGTTATTATTTTATCAAGTAATAGTCCAGAGACGGCGTTAAGGGTATTTAATAGTATTGCAGAGTATAAGTTAGACATTGTACGCGGAGCATTTACCGGAGGTGAAGCTAAACATCCATATTTAGGAGCCTTTAATATTGATTTGTTTTTATCAAGAAATGAGAAAGAGGTTCAAGATGCGATTGACCAAGGAGTTGCTGCCGCACTTGTTTACGATGCGCCAAGAGATTATTATCCGAATCAAACCGAAATTCGAATTGCCTTTGATGCAGATGCCGTTGTTTTTTCGGATGAATCGGAATTAATCTATAAGCAAAAGGGGCTAGAAGCCTTTTATGAAAATGAAAACGAAAATGCGGAAAATGCGATGAACGAGGGGCCATTTGCTAAGCTTTTAAAAACATTGTCGAAGATGAAGGAGAAAGAGGATACGCTCGTTAAAATTGCGATTGTAACTGCAAGAAATTCACCCGCTCATAAACGTGTGATTTTAACGTTACGTAAATGGGGGTGCAAGGTAGATGAGATGTTTTTCTTAGGGGGTGTGGCAAAAGATAAGGTGTTAAAAGCCTTCAATGCTCATATTTTCTTTGATGATCAAGACTATCATGTCGCGCCTGCCTCACAACTCATTCCATCAGGTCGGGTTCCTTATAAATCAGATTCAATGTTAAATCAATTGAAGCAAAGTCAAGGAGAAGAAAACTCAGGCGCTCATGAATTTGAAGAAGGAAGTGCACCAAACGATCATCACGAATAAGAGGGGCAGAAAAAGAACAGGATTATTTTAGGAAGAAGAATAGGGGATAGGACATGGAAAAAATAAAACTTGGAAAAAGTGAATTAGAAGTCTCTAGGCTAGCATTTGGTTGTATGGGACTTGGGGGAGCCTCATGGAATAAAGAGGATTTGCTAACAAAAGAGGATGAGTTAGTCGCCATTCGGGCGGTAGAGACGGCGTTAGAGCAAGGAATTAACTTTTTTGATCATGCAGATATTTATAAGGGCGGAAAATCAGAACAGGCTTTTTCTTCGATTTGGGAGGCCAACCTCGTAGACCGAGAGTCGATTTACCTTCAATCAAAGTGTGGAATTCGCTTTGCTGATGATGTTTTTTTAGGATCGGCGCCTCATTATGATTTGAGTTATGATTACATTATGAAATCGGTTGATGACATCTTAAAGCGACTGAAGACAGATTATTTAGATACGTTACTATTACATCGTCCAGACGCGCTCATTGAACCTGAGGAAGTGGCGAGAGCTTTTCGTGAGTTAAAAGAAAGTCAGAAAGTTCGATATTTTGGTGTGAGCAATCATAATGCGGCCCAAATCGAATTGCTTCAGTCTTATTTGGATGAGCCACTTGTAACGAACCAATTGGAGTTATCCCTCGTTCAATCCAATTTAATTGATGAAGGATTAAATGTGAATAGTTTAGTTAATCCAGGAGATTACCGAAATCATGGAACGCTTGAATACTGTCGATTGCATCAATTAACGGTTCAAGCGTGGTCTCCATTAGCAGGCGGTTTATTAGCCAAAGGGGAAGGAAAAGAGCCATATGCTCAATTAATTCAAACGATTGAACAGTATGCACGCGAATACGGTGTGAGTGCGGAGGCCATCATGATTGCTTGGGTTCTTCGTCATCCGGCTCAGATTCAACCGGTTGTTGGAACAAAAACCCCTGATCGTTTAAAGGCGGTCTGTGAAGCAACTCAGATCACCTTGACGAAAGAGCAATGGTATCGCCTGTATAATAGTGGACTTGGAAAAGTTTTATTATAAAAAGCAAGAGTCGATGACTCTTGCTTTTTTTGTTCCGGGAGAGGGTATAAAAACACGAATTTAGGCTATTTTAATAATAAAATGGCAAAAGGGGTGAAAAGAGATGAAACTTAAATGGATTTATCTCACATTCGTCTGTTTTTTAATGTTATTACTTTTTGGATGCGAGATGGAGGCAGAAGAAGGAGCTGTTAACCGCCACTACATCCGAATTGAAGAAATTGAACTGGTCGATGTTTCGCTTGAACGCGAAGCCGATAGTGAGGTTGCTATTTATCAGGCAAAAATTAAGAACCGTTCAAAATATACCATTCAAGGGGTGACCATTGAAGTGGAGTTACAGGATGGACAGCATACAACGATTGTGACTCAGGATACGCTAAAACCTGGTGATACAAGTGGATGGATTCGTTGTGTGGGACCGGATAGTTTAAAACTAAAAGACCTTAAAACTACCCGATTTACGATTAAAATGATGGATGATGAGAATCAAGAAACGGTTGTGACTTACGATGTGGGGCGCGACTTTTATACATATAGTGAGTCGGTGGAAAAGGAAAACATAGATCCTTTAGTAAAAGTAGAGGATATTGAATGGATAGATCCGAAATTTGTTAAAGAAGATGGGAGTGTAAAATTACAGACGTATTTAAAAAATAATTCGTCGTATGCGGTCCAAAATATCATGTATACTTTTGAGGATGACTTAGGTGAGACGTATACGCTTTACTATCCTTTAGAAATGGAAGCGGGGCATCAAAGTTCGTTATTAACGACGTCAAATTTGTCAAAGAAAACATGGGATGATTATGAATTTAAGCGGGTAAGTTATAGCTATCAAGAAAAAGATGAATGGATTCACGTCATTTACGATGTTCGATTAAAGCAGTATTTCAAAGAATCCTAAAAACAAAAAAACACTGATGAGAAGCTCAGTGTTTTTTTGTTTGTTAAGGAAGAATCTCACTATAACCATTAGCGCCTCATCGCCAGATTATAGTTTGGAAAAATATGAAAGTGTACCGTCTTTAGTATAGGTCATTTGTAAGATAAAAATACAAATCGAAGGAAAAAATATTTTTTTATTGTCTCATGTGTTGTGTTTCGTTATAATAAGGCTTAATATCTTATGTTTTATTGTTATGAAAGGGTGTGAATCCATTGAATGTGAAAAAGATAATAGTAGCTATTGTGATGGTGCTTATCGTGTGTGGAGTTGGCTATGCCTTATCACCGATGAGGGGCGGAACCGATGAAAAAGAGGTGACCCTTACCGTCTTAGACGGGCAACGTCAAGAAATCCTGCTCGATCATCAGGTTTTTAAGACAACGGCTAGCTCATTAGGTGAGTTTTTAAGAGAGAATCGCGAGGCGCTACAATTAGAAGCCGAGGAGTCGGAATATGGCTTATATATTACGGGAATTTTAGGATTGAGTGCAAAAGATAACAGAGCTTCAGGGCCCTTTTGGCTTTATGGTTACGAGTCGAAAACGCAAGGGATAACGATGCCAATTGGTCAGGCACCAAGTGCGGATCAATTAATGCTTTATAATCAAGACGAAATTACTTTTAGCTACACGTCTGAGATGGAGAGTGGCGATGAAGGTTAAGGAAATGACGAGAATCGCCCTTTTAGCCGCCTTGTTATTTATTATTTATAGCAGTGGTTCAGTGATGCTTTATGTCGAACTTTTTAATTTTACCGTTCTTTTATATGGTGTCACGTTACCGAGAAGGCAGGCGGTTTTAGCCGTCTTACTCGTTTGTTTATTAATCGTCTTTATCTATGGTGTTCAGTTATGGACGATGATGTATGTGCTGATTTTTCCAAGTTACGCTTTTATTTATAGCTGGATGGGAAGGCGAATCAAATCTGAATATGGGTTCGCCTTCTTAGGTTTTTTTCTCGCCTTTTTATCGGGGACGCTGATTGATCTTCCCTTCATCCTTTTAAGCGGGATGGCAGGAAAGGCCTTAGTTTCCCACTTTTTATTTGGATTTCAGGCATCGCTTGGAAATGGAATGAGTACGTTTTTAGCGACCCTCTTTTTATTTGCTCCGTTATCTAAAGTCATCAAAAGGAGTCTGGACCCTCTCCATTAACGACGAGAGAGGCTAAAAAACGTATCTAAAAATAGGAATTCCTTCTTTTTTTAGTAAGATTATTAATAAATAAAAGCGAAACGACTTAATCATCGTTTCGCTTTTAAATTTATGGGGGAGTCCCTCTTTTTTTATGCCTCCGGCTGATATGAAGGGAGATTTACTTTTTTCATTTGGAGGATGATCAAGCCTCTTGATGGGCCTTGTTTGAAAAAAACCTGAAGTAATGAGGCCCCTTAAACAATAGCTTGGAAAAAGATTAAGGGAAGTGTAACTATTTTTAAGCCATTGGTTATTAGAGCCTTTTTTTAGTGGACTTAAAGAAAGCAACTAAGAGCCGTTGAATCAGTAACCCTCCCACGATGATGAGGGATGCTTTGAC
>DKYS01000004.1:0-12087 GCA_002493395.1 Turicibacter sp. UBA7094
ATTATATTTCAATATATCAATAGTTTCTGTGAATAATTCCTGTCTATAGCTCAAATAAAAACTTCTTGTAACAAACTCTCTAATAACAAAAAAAGAGACTTCCTTATACTTAGTTGACTAAGCAAAGGAAGCCCCTTTTATATGTGTGTGTTGTGTGTACGATTTAATTCAATTCTATTTTTTAAATAATAAAATTATTTTTTTAAGTTATAGAATGATTTAATTCCGTTGTAAACAGCTTGTTCACCTAATTCGTCTTCAATACGTAATAATTGGTTGTATTTTGCAATACGGTCTGTACGAGACATTGAACCTGTTTTGATTTGTCCAGCGTTTGTAGCAACTGCGATGTCAGCGATTGTAGCATCTTCAGTTTCTCCTGAACGGTGAGATACAACTGCTGTGTATCCAGCTTTCTTAGCCATTTCGATAGCTTCGAAAGTTTCAGTTAATGTACCGATTTGGTTAACTTTGATTAAGATAGAGTTTGCAACGTTTTTCTCGATACCTTCAGCTAAACGTTCAGTGTTAGTTACGAAGAAATCGTCTCCTACTAATTGCACTTTATCTCCAAGTTTTTTAGTTAAGTAATCCCATCCAGCCCAGTCGTCTTGGTCTAAACCGTCTTCGATTGAGATGATTGGATATTTAGCACATAATTCAGCGTAGAAATCACATAATTCTTCAGATGTGAATACTTTTCCACCTTCACCAGCTAAAACGTATTTTCCATCTTTGTAGAACTCAGATGAAGCAACGTCCATAGCGATCATAACGTCTTTACCAGCAACGTATCCAGCTTTTTCGATAGCTTCTAAGATAACTTTGATAGCAGCTTCGTTTGATTCTAAGTTTGGAGCGAATCCACCTTCATCACCAACTGCAGTATTTAATCCCATACCGTGTAATACTGATTTTAATGCATGGAATACTTCAGCTCCCATACGGATAGCTTCTTTAAATGTTGGAGCTCCAACAGGCATGATCATGAACTCTTGGAAGTCGATGTTGTTGTCTGCATGTTCTCCACCATTGATGATGTTCATCATTGGAGTTGGTAATTCTTTAGAATTGAATCCACCTAAGTAACGGTATAATGGTAACCCAACAAATTCAGCAGCAGCATGAGCAACAGCCATAGATACACCTAAGATTGCGTTAGCTCCTAATTTTCCTTTGTTTTTAGTTCCATCTAATTCGATCATTAAACGGTCAATTCCACATTGATCAGTAACGTCCATACCAACTAAAGCAGGAGCGATAACTTCGTTAACATTCTTAACAGCGTTTAAAACACCTTTTCCTAAGTAACGTGATTTATCTCCGTCACGTAATTCAACTGCTTCATAAATTCCAGTAGAAGCTCCAGATGGTACTAAAGCACGTCCGAATGATCCACTTTCAGTTGTTACTTCTACTTCAACAGTAGGATTTCCGCGAGAATCTAATACTTCGCGAGCATATACATCAGCAATATAAGGCATTTAAAACACTCCTTTTTCTAATTTTTTCACACTTCTTATTATAATACATTTTTTTGCATATTAAAGAGATTTTTATTTTGTAACCGCTATTATTTATATTTTTATTCAATCCTTCTACATTACAGAAAAAACGACAAACCATCTAAACCTTATTGAAAACGATGGTGCCCATTTATTTTAGACAAATAAACAAAATAATATGCATCTTCCCATGCCCTATTAATCTGTATGACTAAACTTTTTAAGATTAACTAAAAAATATTTTTTTATACTTGCTCAAAGATATAGGATATAAAAATAAAAAAATTCAGCTATGCTGAATTCGTTACCTTATTAAATGGTGCCGAGTGCGAGAATCGAACTCGCGGCTACGCATTACCATTGCGTTGTTTTACCACTAAACTAACCTGGCCGCCTATACTAATAGTTTAACATATATTTTTTAAACATCAAGAGAAATATGCCCACTTTTTTATTAAATATCGCCACTTAAAAATTACCTCAATGACTCTGTAATTGAGCATATACATTATATTTTTTAGCGTGGGAGAATCATAAAATAGGCGCCCCTAAAACAATATTATTTTAGAAAAAGCATTAAAGTGACCTTTACGATAACGGAGATGAAATTACAATTAATACCAGAGATATTTATCGTCATAAAAAACAAAAATTTTTAAGCCATATCAATTACAATTAGACACAAATTCCTATTCAACAATAATAGGTATAACCCCGTAGGAGGAGTGTATAATGAAAAAAATAATAATCTTACTACTCATGATTGGCATTCCGCTTGCTTTATATCTCCCTATCACCTTATCCTTTACCTCTGAAGAGTTTTGGCCTATCTCCTCTCTCGTCCCCCAAACACCTGACAAAACAAATGGGCCTGCATCTTCTGCTACTCATGAAACTGAACAGGCTATAAGTACAAATGGGTCCCCAGAAGTGATGCTCGATGATTTTTTTACTTCTTGTACGTTAGATGAGAAATATGGGGATAATCTTCAATCCCTAATCAAACTTGACCCACAATATATTGATTATACTGATTTAAGATACCTTGAGGTTCTCCATATCGGTTTTGATGGTGAGATACACAAAGGGGAACTCATTGTCCACCAGGCCATTGCCGAAGAAGTCCTCGAAATCTTTAAAGAACTCTATTATATTTCCTTTCCTATTGAGAAAATGAAGGCTATTCATCACTATGATAATTCTGATGAATCGTCGATGGAAGACAATAATACCAGCGCCTTTAATTTTAGAATGATAACTAACGGGTCAATTCCTTCAAACCATGCCTATGGACTTGCCATTGATATTAACCCCAAAATTAACCCTTACGTTTATGCGCATAAAGTTCTTCCTTCTAATGGGACTGAATACGCTAACCGAAATCAAGACATTCCTGGAATGATAACAGCCGATAGCGAAGTGTGCAAAATTTTTAAAAAGTTGGGCTGGACATGGGGAGGAGATTGGGATCAACCAAAAGATTATCAACATTTTGAAAAAGATATAGAATTTTAAAGGCATCGCTAAAAGCGATGCCTTTTTATATCTATAATTATTTAATAATTGATTTACCTGTCATTTCTTCAGGTTGTTTAACGTTTAATAATTGTAACATTGTTGGTGCTAAATCTCCTAAGTTTCCACCGTCACGTAACTCAATTCCTTCTTTCGTTACGATAACTGGAACTGGGTTAGAAGTATGCGCTGTATATGCTCCACCATTTTCATCAACTAATTTTTCAGCATTTCCGTGGTCAGCCGTAATGATAGCAACTCCACCTTTAGCTAAGATAGCATCTACTACTTTTCCTAAGCACTCATCTACCGATTCTAATGCTTTAACTGTTGCATCGAATACCCCTGTATGACCAACCATATCTGGGTTAGCGAAGTTTAAGATAATTGTATCATGAATATCTTTATTGATTTCAGTCACACATGCATCTGCCACTTCATAAGCTGACATTTCAGGTTTTAAATCATAAGTCGCAACTTTTGGTGAGTTAATTAATACACGAGTTGCCCCTTCGATTTCTTTATCTACTCCACCATCGAAGAAGAAAGTAACGTGAGCATATTTCTCAGTTTCAGCAATACGTAATTGTTTTAAACCGTTTGCTGAAATAACTTCTCCGTAAGTGTTCGCTAAGTCTTGTAGTCCAAAAATAACAGGTCCTTTAACTGCATCACCGTATGACATCATCGAAATAAAGTAAACATTTTTAGGTCCTTTTGATGAGTCTAATGCAGGTTTTCCTTCTTTCGCATATGATGCAACATTTTCTGGATTTGATAACGCAATAGCGATTTGTTGCGCACGGTCAGGACGGAAGTTAGCAAAAATCACTGTATCTCCATCTTGAATTAATCCATTTGTATCCACAACGAAAGGAACAACGAATTCATCTAAAATATCGTTTTTATAAGAAGCCTCAACCCCAGCTTTTGCTGATTCGAATTTTTCTCCAATTCCTTGAGTCATCGCATCGTAAGCTAATTGTGTACGATCATAGTTTTTGTCACGGTCCATTGAATAGTAACGTCCTGAAACAGTCGCTATCTTTCCAACTCCGATTTCAGATAATTTAGTTTCTAATGCTTCTACATACTCTAATGCAGATTTAGGCGCTGTGTCACGTCCATCTAAGAAAATATGAACATAAACTTCTTTAACGCCTTGAGCTTTTGCTGCCTCAACTAAAGCATAAATATGTTCATTATGCGAGTGAATTCCACCTGGAGATAATAATCCCATCACGTGTACTTTTTTGTTATCCTCTAATGCATGAGCACATCCTTGAGCAATAACTGGATCATTTTTTAATTCACCGTTTTTTACCGCTAAGTTAATGCGAGTTAATGATTGATAAACAATACGACCTGCACCTAAGTTTAAGTGCCCTACCTCTGAATTCCCCATTTGTCCATCAGGTAATCCAACACCTAATCCAGATGCCTCTAATGTATTGTGAGGGTATTTATTGTATAAACGTTCTAAGTTTGGCATTTTTGCTGCTTGAACCGCATTTCCAGCAGTTTCATCACGTAAACCAAAACCATCTAATATGATTAATGCTACAGGTTTTTTAGTCATGGTATTTCCTCCTTCATTCTTATAACTATAGTATACTAAACTTTAATTCACAAGTATACGGATATCAATTTGTAAGCGGTTGTTATTTTTAAACAAAATCATTCATTAGTATTCCGCATTAACTATTTTTTATCCTTCCTTTTCCTTATCATAAAAAGACCTTATCCATCTAACTTGTAAATGAATAAGGTCTAGCTTTTTGTTTCTAATTGGAAACAATGAATAAGAATCATCTCGCTTTAGTTTAATTTTGTTCAGCTTGTCGTTTTTGCTGATTTTCACGAATTTCTTCAGCCATCTCTGTTAATTTTCTCATTCGATGGTTAATTCCTGATTTA
The DNA here is from genome assembly GCA_002493395.1 of Turicibacter sp. UBA7094. GTDB lineage: Bacteria > Bacillota_I > Bacilli_A > MOL361 > Turicibacteraceae > Turicibacter. The sequence goes on from DKYS01000004.1 coordinate 4,938, forward strand.
GTCAATTTCATCCCTCGTTGGGTTGCCACTTCACTTAAATAGGTCAAATTTTCTTCCGGAAATTCCAATCTTAGTTCAGCAACATACCGCAAACGTTCTGGTAATGATTTGATTCCATAAACAAAGTCAATTAATTCAATATTATCAATTTGTTTTTTAGCAGCTGCCATCGTTTTTGTTTCATTGGCAATCTCACAATTATTTAAACGATTCTCTGAGTTCCTGATATCTCTAAAAATACGAACGTCCTCAAAATTTAATACCGCATTATAGGCCTCAATCGCCCTTAAAAAATCACTAATTTTCTCTGCCTCTTTAATATACGTAATATATCCTCTTTTCCTCTGTAAAACCCGGGCATTTAATTCAAAGGTATTTAATAGATCTTTTAAATCCTCCGCATGTTCCTCATCTAATGTGCAAATTTCAAAATGATAAGATGAGGTCTCTGGATTATTTACCGATCCGCCGGCTAAAAAGGCGCCGCGCAAATACGCTCTTTTACAACAATCATATTCGATTAAATGCTTCGCGATCCCTAAAACAAATCCAGAGTCCGACATAATTCCAAGCTCAGTTGCAATTTCTCGGGCATTTCTTTTAATGCGGATGATATAAACATTATTTTTTTTCAGCTGCATTTTTTTTCGTGATAATAAATCGACCTCTGTATCAAATAATTGCTTAATTAACTGTAAAGTCCGCCTAGCAATAGCAGCATTTTCTGTCGCAAAGTCTAATACTAGTCCTTTACTTGATAATGAAATGACTCCATTCATTCGAATCAGTGCAGATAATTCTGCCTTTGCACAACAATCATCCGAATGAATCTGAACTAATTCTTTTTTCGTTTCAGAAGCGAATGACATCGTATCACCCCTCCCTTTTTTCCTCGATATCTAATAGTAGCGAAAAAATCGTCGCTGCTACTTTCTTAGCATTATGGCGTACCTCCCCCACATGATTATAAGAAACTAAACGACTTTTAATAATCTCAATCTCCATTTCACAGAGCTTATCTTCATCAATGATAACAATATCAGACTTTTGATCACAATAGCGCTCATATATTTGATGATCAAGCTCCTCATCATTCACAATGATTTTATCAACAAAATTAGCACCTGCATGCTCGTGAAGTGCACGTACATGGTCAGAAGCACTATACCCATTGGTTTCTCCAGGCTGAGTCATAATATTACAACAATAAACACATTCCGCAGAAGTCTTAACGAGTGCCTCTGAGATTTCACTAAATAAAAGATTAGGAATAATACTTGTATATAAACTGCCTGGCCCTAGTAAAACTAAATCAGCCTCCATTATCGCTTCAACAACTTCGTTAAGAGCTCTTGCATCCTCTTTTGTATAGTAAACTCGTTTAATCTTTTTATCCACAGTAGGGATGAGCGACTCACCTTGAATGATTGTACCATCATCATACTCTGCACACAAGCATAACGGAGTGTTACATACTGGTAATACACATCCTCTAACTTTTAAAACTTCACTCAATTTCTGAATTGCTGATGCAAAATCTCCCGTAATATTTGTCATTGCCGCAATCAATAAATTACCTGTTGGGTGTCCCGCTAAATCCGTTTCACCAGTAAAACGATACTGAAATAATTCCTGAACGAGCGGCTCAACCTCAGATAAAGCTACGAGAACATTTCGAATATCTCCCGGAGGCGGAACATCAAAATCCGCTCTCAAACTTCCTGAACTTCCCCCATCATCGGCTACGGTTACAATTGCAGTTAAATCGATAGGATATCGCTTTAAGCCCCTCAATATTGTTGAAAGTCCCGTTCCCCCGCCGATAACCGCTACCTTTAAATCATATTCTGGCATACTGCTTCCCCCTACTTTTTATAAGCACGATGGATATCCCTGTGTGTTGCATTTGTAACATAATCCTGTTCAAATGCATGAGATAAATACTCGGCAATTGCAACTGATCGATGTTGCCCACCTGTACATCCAATCCCAATAATCACTTGAGATTTTCCCTCTGCTTTATATTTTGGAATTAAAAACTGTAATAAATCCGTCAATTTAGATAAAAATGTCGTCGTCTCTTCAAATCCCATTACATATTCATAAACACTTTCGTCTAATCCAGTTTGTGGACGCATTTCTTCTATATAAAATGGATTGGGTAAAAATCGCACATCAAACATAATATCTGTATCAATCGGTGTTCCATGTTTAAACCCGAATGACATAAAAGTGACGCTAAAGTAATCTCCATTGATATTACCATACTTCGTAATAATTTCTTTTTTTAATTCTTTTGCTGGAAGGCCCGAGGTATCGATTTTAAAATCGGAAATATCGTAAATTGGTTTAAGTAATTTTCGCTCTTTATGAATACCGTCTAACAAATTAGTATCTCTCGATAATGGATGTGTACGTCGTGTCTCCTTATATCGTTTCACTAACGTTTCATCACTCGCATCTAAATATAAAACATGGACATTAACGTAATGACTATCTTGTAAAAAATACAACATTTCATCAATAGAATCGAAATCTAATGATCGCAAATCAATAACAACTGCTAAATTTACCACGTGTTCACTTGTTCCCATAATTAAATCCGTCAATTTAGGCAACAACTTCGGTGGAAAATTATCGATACAATGATAGCCAACATCTTCAAGACTATTTAAAACGACACTTTTTCCCGCGCCACTCATTCCGGTCACAATTAATAAATTAATTTTTTTCATCTGAGCACACCCCTTCATCTTTATAGCTAAATGATTCCTTTATCCTCAACATCAAAACTTGATATCACTTTAATTAATTCATATGTCGATGTATAAAATTGGGTAGATACGATTGGTTCGTCGTGTTGTATTAAATGTTTAATAATAAAACGATCGCCCTCAAACATTGGCAACTCATCTAATTTATCAATATTATGCCATTTTAACGTTCCTTCGCGATTAACCTCACATAACGTTCCAACTGCATCAGTGCCCTTAATTGTGTATAACATCCACTCTCTCTGTCCCTCATCTTCTTCAACCACAACTGTTGTTACGGCACCAAGAATAGCATTTTGTAATTGAAGACCAGACTCTTCAAAAAACTCCCGGATTCCCGTTTGAATCACGTTCTCACTAAACTCTGCTTTTCCACCTGGTAAAAACCATTTTTGACGGCTTTGCTTAAATAAAAGGAGTATCTTGTCATCTTTTAGCAATAAACTATTTACAACACGCATTATTCCACCCTCTTCCACTTTGAATATTATATCATACATCTAGGATAAATAGGAAAAATGATAGAAGTGGCTTCTCCTATACAACCCTATATTATATGATTCCTTCTGCCAATTAACCTCCTATCCTAAAAAATACTAGATTTTTTTATAACCTATCACACATAAGATGGAAAAATTTTAAAGGGATTTAGTGCATAAAATCAAGTTCCACAATCCTTTCACTTCATAAAAAGAAAAAACTTTTAAGGAGCATACCCCTTAAAAGTTTTTACACTATTTTAACTTTGTCTCAATATATTTAAAGGCCGATTGAGCCGCAATCGCCCCGTCATTCACAGCTGTTACAACCTGACGAAGTTCTTTACTAACCACATCTCCAGCTGCAAATACACCAGGAACAGGCGTCATCATCGCATGATCAACAACAACATAACCCGCTTCATCCGTTATCTCTAATCCTTTAATCATATCTGTAATCGGATCTAATCCAATATAAATAAAGGCACCATCTGCTTCAATGGTTAAATTTTCGCCTGTTTTAATATTTTTAACCTTAACAGCTCCTAATTTACCACCTTTATCTTCGAACGCCTCGACAACAGAATCCCATACAAACTCAATTTTTTCATCAGCAAAGGCACGCTCTTGTAAAATCTTTTGTGCACGTAATTCATCACGGCGATGAATAACCACTACTTTTTCTACAAGCCCTGCTAAATAGATGGCTTCCTCAATCGCTGAATCTCCACCACCGATGACTACGACTTTTTTCCCGCGGAAAAAGGCTCCGTCACATACTGCACACCAAGAAATACCACGTCCTGATAGTTCACTTTCCCCAGGAACATTCAATAATCGATGCTTTGTTCCCGTTGCTACAATGACTGTCTGGGCTTTAACTTGATGATCGCCACAATCAATCACCTTAACCCCAGTTTCATCTACACTAATATTCTCAACATTTCCGTATGAATATTCAGCCCCAGCTGACTGTGCATGTTCAAACATTTTCATTGATAACTCAGGCCCTGAAATCTTTTCAAAGCCAGTATAATTTTCAATCTCAAATGTATTCACCATTTGTCCTCCAGGAGCTCCACGCTCAATCATCACAACTGATAAACTCGCACGGGCTGCATAAATAGCGGCTGTCATTCCCGCAGGCCCCGCTCCAATAATCGCTACATCATAGATTTTTTCCATCCTATATCCCTTCCTTTTCAACAATATCCAATAATTCGCTTGCTACATTAATGATATACGTCGGATGATACATTTTCAAATAATGTGCCCCGCGCATTGCCCATCCAACTGCCACACTCCTTACACCAGCCGCATGTGCACATTCAATATCATGGGAGTTATCCCCAACCATTAAACATTCCTCATTTGACAACTGATAATAAGTTAATACGCGATCAATAGGCTCCCTATGTGGTTTAGGATTCGTTACCTCATCAGACGAGACAATTAAATCGAAAAAGTGAAGTAAATTTAAGTAGGACAATCCCTTAATTGCCATATCACGTTTTTTAGAAGTGACAATCACTAATTTTAATCCATGATCTTTCAATGATTGCAACATTTCCACAACACCGGGAAAAGCTTCAATCATCCGATCATGATTTTGTTGATAATATTTTCGATAGCAATTCACAAATTGGTCTACATTCTCGTTAAAGTACTTCTCTCCTGTCTGATGTAAAGTAGGTCCAATACAATCCATAATTTCTTCATCAGTTAACACACGATCCTTCATTAATTCATCAAAAGCCTGTCTAAAAGAGTTAAAAATTAAATGATGCGTGTTAATCAATGTTCCATCTAAATCAAATAAAATAGCCTTTAACATTCCTTCCTCCTTAACTTTATTCATTTTCTAGTTTTTTTAACACTGGGTGCTGATAAAAACTCCGATAAAACACTAAATCCTTTTTCATTACTCGACGTAAAATAACGGCTATGAGAACAACCACAATCGTCACAATAGAAATAAATTGTGCCACTCTAATTGATTCAGTTAACATGAGACTGTCCGTTCTCATCCCCTCAATAAAGTATCGTCCGATAGAATACCAGATAGCATAAAAAGCTGCAATCTCTCCTATTAACAGACCTGATAACTTTCTTAAAATAAAAACGATAATTAAAAAACCAGCCACATTCCACAATGACTCATATAAAAAAGTCGGATGATAATATGCTCCATTAATATACATATTATTTACAATAAAATCTGGAATAAACAAAGATTGTAAAAATTCTCTTTGAGCATCTAATGTTGCCCCTGGTACAACCCCACCATGTGCCTCCTGATTCATAAAGTTACCGAACCTACCAATTGCCTGAGCAATAATAAAGCTTGATCCTGCAATATCCGCGACTAGCCAAAAAGTCATCTTTCTTTTTTTACAAAAGATATAACCAAAGATGGTAGCACCAATCACGCCTCCATGTATAGCTAACCCGCCTTGCCAAATCTTAATAATATCTCCTGGATTCGCTAAATAATAATTTAAATTGAACAAAACGTAATAAAGCCTTGCACATATAATTGAAATAGGTAACCCGTACGTTACCAAATCATAAAAAAATTCTGGGCTAATCCCCACTCTCTTTCCTTCACGAATCGCTAAAAAAAGCCCAAGGGCAACACCCGACATAATAAATACTGCGTACCAATAAATCGTAATCGGCCCCAATTGGAAAAATACTCTATTGAGTGGTTCAATTGTCGAATGATCCACTGCTCTCTCCTCCATTCTATATGATTTTAAAAGTGAGGATAAATCATCCTCACTTTTTAATGGTTACCTTTTGATTGAATAAATTCATTTAATTGATTTGTGAATGCCTCGGCGGCATTATATCCCATCACTTTTAACCGGTGATTCATTGCCGCAACTTCTATTAATGATGCAATTGATCGACCAGGTCGAACTGGAATTGTAATTTTCGGAACTTCCGTATTAAATAATCGCGTTGTTTCATCTGATAAACCAATACGATTATAAATTTTCTCATCATTCCAATCCTCAAGTTCAATCATTAATGTTACCCGTTTTTTATGACGATACGCACGCGCACCAAACATTTCAACGACATTAATAATTCCGATTCCTCGCACTTCAATGAACTGTTGCAATAATTCAGGAGCGCGTCCTACAACCAATCCTGGTTCTTTTTCAAAAATATCGACACGATCGTCCGCGATTAATTGATGCCCGCGATGGATTAACTCTAGAGCAGTCTCACTTTTCCCTATACTACTCTTTCCTGTAATTAAAACACCAATCCCGTTAACATCAACTAATACCCCGTGAACAGATTCAATTGGAGATAGGGCCTCCTCTAAATAATTAGAAATAGAGGTAAATAAAACAGTCGTTTCCTTTTCGCTTCTTAAAAGCGGAACCCCCGTTTCCTCAGAAAGTTCAATCATCTCTTGTGGAATATGAAAATTTTTAGAGAATATGATAACTGGGGTCTCTTCTGTAAATAAAACACGAGCACGTTCACGTCGCACTTTACTTTCTAATGACTCAAGGTATAACCATTCCTTCGTTCCAATAATCTGAACACGTCGCTTAGCGCTATCTCTAAAGTATTCAATGACACCGGTTAGCTCCATTCCAGGTCGTGATAACATTTGTTCCGTGATAGGACGGTCCAGTTGATCATTTCCTGTTACAATTTCTAATCCTAATTCTTTTACTAAATCCTCGACTGTTACGACATTCATCAACTATTCACCACCAAATTTTAAATAATAATCTTTTCGATTCTTTATCTACTCGTTTTCATAGATCTTCTTTTAACTTCTAGAAATCCCTTTTTATTTATTAATGAGAGTCCTTTATAAAAATATAAAAACGAAAATTTTATTTCAGACGAGAGTCCTATTTAAATAGTCTG
>DKYS01000004.1:12327-24972 GCA_002493395.1 Turicibacter sp. UBA7094
CCTATTTAAATAGTCTGCAACCTATAATAAAATCCATTCATCTCTACAATAAATAACTAACAAGATAATTATTAAAGGAACTATTTCATCAGCCTAGAAACATAACTGGTTTAAAACATGCTTAAACTTATCCACTAACAGTTAGTTACTCCCATTAAAAAACGGAAAAGATTTTTAAGTCTGCTAACCAATTATTGAAATAAAGAATTTTTTCATCCCTTATCCACCTAGACTGGCAACTATCTAGTTCTATTCTATCACAATCTTTTAGTAATAGTTGTAAATTAAATAATTTTTTTACTAGGGATATCTTCTAATAGAAAAAGCCCTCTGATTTTAACCGATCGACGTTAAAATCAGAGGACTTTTCTTCATGGTATTTACGCAACGACGTTCTCGTCTTTTATAGCTTCAGCTAATGACCTAAATTATTGATTGTCGTAAGAACTTTCACTAACTGTCCATCCCTCTACAAGCATATAAAATTTTTATGACGATTACGTTTCGTAAATGAAAGATTACCAGCCCAATCTGAGGACTTTAGTTTGTTTGTACCTTCGGCCAAAATCCCATGGATTCGTGTTGACCAATAAATCTAAATCATTTCCGGTCACGGCACCGCCGCGATCTAAAACGATCGCTTTACCGATTCCGTCAATGTCTACAATTGTTCCGCATGGATAATCTGTTCCAGCGGCAACAATACGAACTGAACCATATGTACTATCATTATAGTATATGGTTGAGCTAATATCTGTGTATGGCTTACACGCAACTCGTGTTCCACATCCTGCACAATGAATATCATAGGCAGTCATATTAGCAACGAAAGATGTAATTGGACCCGTTCCAATTGCAATCGTTTTTGTTTGACCTTCGTCAACCACATTCGTCTTTACTTCAGTTTGTTCGACCTGTTCTCCATTCTTATAAACCTTTTCGATGACGCGTTCGACTACTTTTGGCGAACCTTCATTCCATACCTCTTGTTCCCCTTGTGGAATGTCTTCCGTGTAAACATACTCTGTATCTAAATTTATTTCTTCAAACACTGATTCGTATGCTTTTTCTACACGTGTAATTTCAATCTCCATATCTCCTTCAACTGAAGAAGTTTTATCGACTGAAATTTCATCTGTTGAACTAAGTTCAATACTACGTTGTTTTAATACATCATCTACCGTTGGTTCTGTTGTCATGACTAAAGTTTTAATTCCGCCATCATTAATCACAACGGACTGAGCACGATTAATTTCAATCTCCATACCGTCATGAATCTCTTCATCAAAACTTACATTCATTTCATCAAAATTTCCAACTCTTATTCCTTGCTCTTTTAACAAGGCATCCACCGTCTGCTGATATGTGGTGAATGTATTCAGCTCTCCGTTATCATTGATGTTTACTTCCTTCAAGTTGGATTGCATGACAGCGTAGATTCCAACTACAATTACGCATAATGACATAATAAATGCAATTAGATCTCGTTTCATCTCATGCGCCTGTTGCCTAAAATAACTATTCGTCTTACTCAATAGCTTATTCTAGCAACAGTTCACCTCCTTCTTTATGTCCGATAAACAAGCAAGTAATCTTTCTAGAGTGAGCTTACGACGTGCCTATCATAGCACGCTCACAAAAAAAAGGTCAACCTTATCGGCGGACCTTTTTAGGGTTTAATACACTTTTTACACAAAAAGAACATAATTAACCGCTTAAAGAACACATCTTGTTCGATTTTCGCTATATTTCCTTATTTTACTAAGGGTAAGTGTCAAAAAAGGAAAGAATTTAATTTTATCTCGTCTATTATAGTATGAGCAACTCATAAAATATCTATACATTAAATTTGGAAAATGATGATTCCAAAATAGTGAAATCATTGAAAGACATAAAATTAAAGTAAATACCAATTGTTATCTTTTAATTGGGATATGATAGACAGAAGAGACGTAATGAAATTTGGAAGCAATACTGTAGATGTCAACTTTATACTAATAAAGGCACATAAAAACTCACTAATCCCCTTATTTTTAGGAAAAGAAAAGTCTCTTTTGTTATCGAACTTAAAAATAATAACAATCTTAATTCAATATCCAAACCGTTATTTATAACTGATTCAAAAAAAGGAGCCTATCGCTCCATGACTGTTAAACGTTAGTCATTTTGGATTGGCTCACTTTTTTGTCGCTCTCGATCACGAGATAAAATCTTATTTAAGTATTTTCCTGTATAGGATCCTTCGACCTCAGCTACTTCCTCAGGCGTTCCTTTAGCAACAATGGTTCCTCCTCTAGCTCCACCTTCTGGCCCTAAATCGATAATATAATCGGCCATTTTTATCACATCTAAATTATGCTCGATAACAACAATGGTAGCTCCTTCCTCAACCATGCGATTTAAAACGCCCAATAATTGTTTCACATCGTCAATATGTAATCCCGTCGTTGGCTCGTCTAAAATATAGACCGTTTTATCCGTAATTCTACGATGGAGTTCCGACGCTAATTTCACGCGTTGCGCCTCTCCTCCTGATAGTGTAGACGCTGGTTGCCCCAATTTCAAATATCCGAGTCCAACATCACATAACGTCTTTAATTTACGAGCAATTTTAGGATGGTGTTCAAAGAATAAATAAGCATCTTCTACCGTCATATCTAAAATATCTGCAATATTTTTTCCTCTATAAGTTACCGATAACGTTTCTCGATTATAGCGTTTTCCATGACAGACTTCGCACGGAACATAAACGTCAGGTAAAAAGTGCATTTCAATTTTTAGCACGCCATCTCCGCGACAGGATTCACATCTACCACCTTTGACGTTAAATGAAAATCGCCCCTTTTGATATCCTCGAACCTTTGCCTCATTAGTTGCGGCGAATAGGTCCCTAATATCATCAAAAACCCCAGTATATGTTGCCGGATTTGACCGCGGTGTTCGCCCAATAGGCGATTGATCAATGTCTATAATTTTATCAATATACTCTATTCCCTTTAATTCTCTATGCTCTCCTGGCTTATCCTTAATTCGATAAAGTTTAGCGGCAATAGAGCGATATAAAATGTCATTAATTAATGTTGATTTTCCAGAACCTGAAACCCCTGTCACTACATTTAAAACCCCCATTGGAATTTTCAAATTGACATTTTTAAGATTATTTTCTTTCGCCCCTTTAATTTCTATAAATTGGCCATTCCCCTTACGACGTTCTTTCGGTAAATAGATTTGTTTTTTCCCACTTAAATACTGTCCCGTAATTGATTTATCGTTTTGCATAACTTCCGTCGGGGTTCCCTGAGCAACTATTTGTCCACCATGTATTCCTGCACCTGGACCAATATCAATTAAATAATCACATGCCATCATCGTATCTTCATCATGCTCTACGACAATCAGCGTATTTCCTAAATCACGCATTGATTTCAATGTTTCGATTAAGCGATCATTATCGCGTTGATGAAGACCAATAGACGGTTCATCTAATACATATAAAACCCCTGATAATCGTGAACCGATTTGAGTTGCCAAACGAATCCTCTGTGCCTCACCACCAGATAATGATCCCGCTGAACGATTTAGTGTTAAATAATCTAACCCGACATTGACTAAAAACGAAAGTCGTTCCGTAATCTCTTTTAAGATTAAATGGGCAATAGTAAAATCCTTTTCACTTAGCCTTAATTCACTAATAAAAGTTAAGGCTTCTTGAATCGATAACTCCGTAAAATCATCAATGTTCTTTCCGTCAATTAACACAGATAATGCCTGTTCTGAAAGTCGTTTTCCCTGACATTTTCTACATTTTAATTCGGACATGAGCCCCTCAATCCATTCACGCATGAACGAAGAATTAGTCTCCATATAACGTCTTTCTAAATTATTAACCACCCCTTCATACGTATCAACCTTCTCATGCTTAACTCCACTCTCTGATTGAAGTTGAAAATGAATAGGTTCAGAAGTTCCGTAAAAAATAATACTCTTTTCTTGTTCTGATAATTGCTCAAACGGTTTATTTAAATCAATACCATAATGACGGCATACCGTATCTAATAACTTACGCCCATGATTTTCTTCCTTTTCCCATCCTCGAATCGCACCTTGGCTAATGGATAACGTCTTATCCGGAACTAACAAATCAATATCAATTTTCTTTTGAACACCTAATCCACTGCACTCCGGACAAGCCCCAAAGGGAGAATTAAATGAAAACATACGTGGTTCAAGTTCATCGATTGAAAAATCACAATAAGGACATGAAAAATGTTCACTAAAAACTAATTCCTCACGACCTACAATATCGACTAATACCTTACCTGATCCAAGTCTTAATGCCGTTTCTAGTGAGTCTGTCAAACGAGATCTAACCTCAGGTTTTAAAGAAATACGGTCAATAATAACCTCAATCGTATGTTTTTTATTCTTATTTAAATTTATTTCCTCGTCTAAATCAAACATTTCGCCATCAATACGGACACGTACATACCCATCCTTTTTCAGTCCCTCAAGTACCTTAACATGGCTTCCCTTTTTCCCGACAACAGCTGGTGCTAAAATTTGCATTCGTGTACGTTCTTCATACTGATATAGCCGATCTACCATTTGCTCAACAGACTGCGCCTGAATTTCAATTCCGTGTGTTGGACAAATCGGTTTTCCTATCCTCGAAAATAATAAACGTAGATAATCATAAATTTCGGTTACCGTTCCAACGGTTGATCTTGGATTACGATTCGTTGTCTTTTGATCAATAGAAATAGCAGGTGATAGCCCCTCAATCGAATCTACATCCGGTTTTTCCATATTACCTAAAAACTGTCTAGCATAAGCAGATAGGCTTTCCACATAGCGTCTTTGACCTTCTGCATAAATAGTCTCAAATGCAAGAGATGATTTACCTGAACCTGATAATCCAGTTAATACAACTAACTGATTACGTGGAATTTCAACATCAATATTTTTTAAATTTTGTTCACGTGCACCTTTTACAATAATTTTATCATTCATCATTCATCACCTCATTCGGATGCATTAAGTTTCTTGCTCCTCTGTTAAATACTTAGAAAGCGGCAAAAAGAGTGTAAACATAGAACCTTCATCCACTACACTTTCAACGGTTAATCTCCCGCCCATTGCCTCAGCTAAACGTTTAGAAATACTTAGTCCAAGTCCGGTTCCACCAAAACGTCTAGAAATTGTATTATTTTCCTGAGTAAACGCCTCAAAAATAGACTCTAACTTATCAGGGGCTATTCCTTTACCTGTATCTTTTACCTTAATACTTAAATAAGCATCGGTTTCATTTTGATAATCCAAATTAACATCAATCTTAATCTCACCTTTTTCTGTAAACTTTATAGCATTTGAAACAAGATTAATGATAATTTGTTTAATTCGGCCTTCATCACCGTATAGTTCATCTGGAATGGATTCATCTGTCTTCACTATAAATTGAATCCCTTTATTCGCCATCTCTACAAAGAATAATTCTTTAATCGTAGATAGCATCTGAAAAACGTTAATTTTAGCGATTGATAACTTAACTTTCCCATCCTCTATCATAGAAAAATCTAATAACTCATTCACATGTTTTAATAAAATATCGCTCGAATGCTCAATAATTTCTAACTGCTTTCTCTGCTTAGGCTGCTCTATACTTAGTTTTAATAATTGCACATATCCTTTAATCGCATTTAATGGAGTTTTCAACTCATGTGATACCTTTGCCAAAAATAATGTTTTCGCCTGGCTAGCAATTAGCGCCCGTTGCCAAGCAAATTCTAATTCCTGACTTTGATTATCCTTTACTTTTAGTAATCGTTCATTTTCTAAGTATGCATTTCGAACCATTAAAAATGACGCTTTCCATGATGAATTTATCCTAGTCGGCATTGAATAATCACCCGTTCCACAACGCTCAACATATTCAATCAATAAATAACACGGTCTAATAATAACAATAAACAAGGTATAAGAGGCAAAGAAAAATAGTAATGTTAGTAAAATTGTACTAAATTCGAATAAACTAATTGTCTCTCTTAAAATACTTCGCGTTAAATCTTTATTTGAAATATAGTACATAATCTTAATGTTTTTCGTAGATGAGATATAGCGGTTCGTATAATACTCGTTATCTTTTAATAATTGCGACGTCTCCTCAAAATTAGAGGACATAATTTTTGAACTTAAATCTTTAGGTGGTTCTTCATCCATATAGAGAGAACCTCCAATATAATAAATCATCCCTGTAATTTGATCTGAATTTAATCCATACGTCTCTGGGCCAATCGTCCGAACTGCCAACCTTATATATCCCAAAAACTTTCCTTCATTTTCAATAAACTTATACACCGTCCAACTACGTTTAGTATCAATTTCTTCAAATTCCTCATTCAATAAGTAAACATTTTCTCCTACACGTACCCCTTGGACACTTTCAAAGGCATCATCTAATAGAGATTCATCAACTTCCACATTTAATAAAGGTACGACCTTAAAATCTAAAATTCGATGATCATCCTCGTAAAGATCTCGATTTTTACTTAGTAAGTTATTCACACTCTCAACCGCACTTAAATACGCCGATTCATATACACTGTCCGTTTCAATAAAAACTCCTTCTTTAAACAAATGATTGCGTTCCTCGTCACTTAAAGACTCCATTATCTTTAAATTCTCTTCTGTTAAAGTCAGAAGTTTATATTCCTCGGTCTTAAGTAAACGTTCATATGAACCAATATTCATATCGATTTGTGTCCCTATTTTATTGACGTCTCTATCAATTTCTAAAAGTTTCTGAGAATAAATTTTTTCATAATTCAAATAGAAAGTTAGCGTAAATGAGACGACAACGACGCCAAAGAGAATCCAAAACGTCATAGTAATACGCCAAAATAATTTCTTCATTTTAACCTCTTCCTAAACTACACCTTATTTCCAGTTTGTAAGCTTTAACGTGACCTCTCGTTCATTTGCCGGTCGCTTTAATATTCCATAAATTTCGTCGCTTGAACGTATAACGACATCAATATCATATTCCGAAGAAAAGGATTCAGGAATTAATTGGGCTACTAACTGATGAAACGATAGCTTTTCGGCTAAACTATAAAAATCTATATTGATCGTAATCTCTAAATTCTCTATTTTATTATTCAAAGCATGAGCAATTCCAATCACTCCGTAGTAGTGTGGATAATATTCCTTGATAACATCTTTAAATGAACTAAATTGATTAGATAAATCAGCATCTACAGATAAAGTAGTACTATCTGGCAATAAATAATATTGCTCATTAATAGACTCCCAATTTTTAATCGTTGAACTACCCTTTCCTACTAATGTTTTTGCCACCATATGACCCGGTGTTACTGCACTTTCCTCCTGGACAATAAACAATCCAAACATAATAGGAACTTCTTTAAATGCTTCCTCTTGCCTTAAAATTTCTAATAAACGACTTGCAATTTCCTTTCCTTTTTCAATTAAAGTTGCTTCGTCTAGAATACTCGTTTGATCATACCCTAACTCATTCTGCCAGTTTTGATAAGGGTTTAACGCTAATCCAATGGTCACCCCTTCTAATTCCGTCCCCTCATCTTTAGTAACAACATAATTCTGTTCAAGTAAATAGGCTAAATAAACGGGGTTAACTTCTGCCCCATCAATATTAATCCTCTCGTCTTTTGTCGGATTTAATCCGATATCAACAAAATCGGCATCTATCTCTACCTCTTGTGCCAACTCTGCATCGGTTAATCGTCTAGACAATAAACTTTGAACGGTAGCTTTTGTTAAATTTTGTCCTTCTTGAAAGTATGTATCATCAGGAGAAAAATAAGATTGTGACTCCCGCATAAGAGCAAGTTCAAATGCATCAATATCATATCGATTATTCATTTTTGAATAACGCGAATAAACTAATCCCCTTGTTGGACTTGTCTTATAAGGAAGCATTGTTCGATAGTATTGTGTCGTTGCCTCATTCGATAACAACTGCTGCTTCATTAAATCATCCTCAGAAACTCCTTCTTCTACCTTAGGTGTTGGGGGCGCAGAACACCCCGCTAAAAGAATCAAATAAAAAATAAAGATTAAAGCTAACCCGCCTTTAAATTTCACCGAATAATCCCTCCTACTCCTCAATCATTTTTAACATTGTTTCTTCATCAATAACCCTAATACCTAGTTCAAGTGCCTTCTTAAGTTTTGATCCGCTTTTTTCACCAGCTACTAGAAAATCTGTTTTGGCACTGACACTACTTGAAATTCTTGCACCTAGATTTTCTAGTTTACTGCTTGCCTCCTTACGAGATAGCGTCGTCAGTGTTCCCGTCAAGACAACACTTTTTCCATAAAAAGCATTATCTTGCATACTTAAACTAATCTTAGTTCCTGTATAACTCATATTTAAACCTAATTGTTTTAATTCATCAATCAACATTTTATTTGACTCGTCTGTAAAATAATGAATGATACTCGTTGAAATAACATCCCCAATTTCCGAAATTTCCTTGAAATCCTCTAGGGTAGCTTGCATTAAATTATCCATACTTTCAAAATAGGTCGCTAATAGTTTAGCTGTTTTACTCCCCACATGGCGAATACCTAATCCAAATAACAACCTCTCTAAACTATTTTGTTTACTCTTTTCGATAGCTGTTAATAAATTTGTTACCTTTTTTTCGCCCATTCGTTCAAGCGGAAGTAGTTGATTTTTATCTAGTTTATAGATATCTGCTACATTCTCAATTAATTGATGATCAAATAACTGTTGAACAACCTTAATTCCCAATCCGTCGATATTCATCGCATTCCGAGATACAAAATGACATAAGCTTTCTACAATTCGGGCTGGACAGTCAATATTTAAACAATAATAGTCCGCTTCTCCAACTTCCCGAACCAACTCACTTCCACAACGTGGACATTGATGAATCATTTCAAAAGGAACTTCGTTCCCTTGTCTTACCTCCACTAGCGATTTAACAACTTCAGGAATAATTTCTCCTGCTTTTCGAATAACAACACGATCATTAACACGAATATCCCGCTCTTTAACATAATCCTCATTATGTAACGTTGCTCGACTAACCCGTGTTCCTGCTACACGAACAGGCTCTAAAACAGCATTGGGGGTTACCATTCCTGTACGACCTACAGTGAAAATAATGTCTTTTAAAACAGTTTCAACTTCCTCAGCAGGAAACTTATAGGCAATTGCCCACCGTGGACTTTTAACAGTCGCCCCCAGCTTTTCCTGATCCTCTAATTGATTTACTTTAATCACAATTCCATCAATTTCATAAGGTAAATCAAATCGCTGTGTCGACCATTTTTCAATATACACTAACACTTGGTCAATAGAATCACAAATTTCATAATTAGGGTTCACATTAAATCCAAACTCTTTAATTTTCTCTAAACTATCCGCGTGCGTCTGACACCCTAATTCTTTTGCACTCGGAACGGCATAACAAAACATAGATAATTCACGTTTAGAGGCAACTTTAGAATCGAGTTGTCTTAAAGACCCCGCCGCTGCATTTCGAGGATTGGCAAATAACTCTTCACCGTTCTTTAAACGTTGCTTATTCAGTTTTTCAAGCGTTTCCTTTGACATATATGCCTCTCCACGTACCTCTAATGGATGAAAATATGGAATATCTAACGGAATCGTATGAATGGTTTTTAAATTTTCACTAATATCCTCTCCTGTCGTCCCATCCCCACGTGTTGCCCCTCGCACAAATTGTCCATTATCATAATGGAGGGTCACAGCTAATCCATCGATTTTTAATTCACACACATAATTAATATTCGGCGTAACCTTTCTTATGCGTGCGTCAAACTCACGTAAGTCCCCCTCATTAAAAGCATTTCCTAAAGAAAGCATCGGATTAGCATGCAAAACTTTCTCAAATCCCTCTAAAACAGCCCCTCCAATACGTACAGTAGGAGACGTTTTCGTCTTAAGTTCTGGATGTTGCTGCTCTATTTCCATTAACTCCTGCAATAAACGATCATACTCACGATCACTAACACTGGGATTATCATAAACATAATATTCCTTATTATATTGATGCAATAACCTTGTTAACTCCTCAACACGTTGCTTAGACATCTCTAAATCCTCCTTCAATACTATTCATACAAAACTAAGCAATTTAAGTCTTCCTATTTTTCTATATTAACTCTATCAAACTCTCTATTAGGTTATTTCGGTACAAAAAAGATACCTAAAAATCTTTTTAAATACTGTGTTCTCGTGATAATTAAATAATCCCTACGAACTCTTAATCACATTCTATTCCACACACAGGCCTATCCACGTTTTTTTAGTGCTGGGTGAGACCCCATTAATTTTTTTATACCATGAGGAGAACCGAATGCAATCGAAACAGTTTCTCCTTTAACCCCTACAACAATTCCCTCACCAAAACTATCATGTACAACCTTATCCCCACTATTCCAAGATGAATCTGTATTTAAATTCACCGTTTTGACCGTACGTTGAGGGGCCTTCTTTGCTAGCGCTTCTTGTAAGGTAAATGATGGTCTTGAAGGACGTGTTTCAATTCCTGTTTTATTTAAATAATCCTCTGATATCTCTCGAATAAACATGGACTCTCGATTGGCAGACCGCGTTCCATACTGATAACGACTTTGCGCATTCGTAATAAATAAAATATCTTCTGCACGGGTTATAGCAACATAAGCTAGACGTCTTTCCTCTTCAAGATCATCGCCTCCCTGTTCTAGGGCCGAACGTAACGGGAATATCCCATCTTCAAATCCACAAATGAATACAACTGGGAACTCTAACCCTTTTGCTGCATGAATGGTCATCAAAGTAACTTTAGATTCGTTAGCCTCCTCCTCTGTCTCAGTATCCGTTTGTAACATTAAGTCATTGAGCAAGATGACTAGTTTAGTCATTGTTGAGAGTTCATCCGCATGCTCCTCACTCTCTTCCTCGGCCAAAATTTCATTTAAATCTACTTCTTCAAACTGAGTTGCCATTGATTGAAATTCACCTAAGTTATCAATACGACTATCAGCCTCAATAGTATTTTCATTCTCAAGCATCTCTAAATAACCCGTTTGTCTTAAAACCACGTCGATAAAGTCGGCAATTGAATAGTCTTCAATTTGAGAACGTAACATATAAATCATCGTTTTAAACTCAATAAGCTTATTTAGGGTTGCCCTTGCAATTACATTCTCAGCATCGTTAATAGTGGCCATTAATGATAATTCACATTCAGCCGCAAACTGTGATAATTTTTCAATAGAAGCTGCACCAATCCCACGTTTGGGTTCATTTACAATACGCTTAAATGATAAATCATCATCAGGATTACAAATAAGACGTAAGTATGCCATCAAATCTTTAATTTCTTTTCGTTTAAAGTAGCTTTGTCCCCCTATTAAACGATAAGGAATATTTTGTCTTAAGAAGGCCTGTTCAATAGCACGAGATTGAGAGTTAGTTCGATATAAGACGGCAAAATCATGATAATCATACATATCACGACGCATATATGAAATCTTATCGGCGATATACGTTGCCTCTACATCACCGTCCGAAGCACGATAATATTCAATCAAGTCTCCTTGGCCACGATCAGACCAAAGTCTTTTATCTAACCGACCACTATTATTTTGAATCACATCATTCGCAGCATTTAAAATCATTTGTTTAGAGCGATAGTTTTGTTCTAATAAAACAACTTTAGCATCTGGATAATCGTGTTCAAATGATAAAATATTTTCGATGTTCGCTCCACGCCAACTATAAATGGATTGGTCAGAATCCCCAACAACACAAATATTTCTAAACTTTTGGGCTAACAGTGTAACAATTTGATACTGTGCATTATTTGTATCCTGATATTCATCGATATGGATATATTGAAATTTATTTTGATAAAATGAAAGAACTTCTGGATGCTTTTCAAATAGATGCACGGTCAAAACGAGTAAATCATCAAAGTCTACTCGATTATTCTTAAAGAGGATTTGTTGATATTTTTCATAAACTCGAATAACATCTTCATTTTCAAATTCCTTGCTCAATTGTTGAGGAGATTTAAGCTCGTTCTTCGCATTACTAATTTGTGATAAAAAGTATTTAGGAGACTGTCTTTTTGGATCAAGATTTAATTCTTCCATTACCGTTTTAATGACACTTAATTGATCGGCATCGTCTAAAATTCCAAAATTCAAATCATAACCAATTAAATCAATATCACGTCTTAAAATACGCACACACATCGAGTGAAACGTAGAAATCCATACATCTTTTCCCTGGTCCCCGATTAACTTTTCAACGCGCTCTTTCATCTCACGAGCCGCCTTATTTGTAAATGTAATAGCTAAAATATTATATGGAGAAACTTGTTTTTCAGACATTAAATAGGCGATACGGTGCGTTAATACGCGCGTCTTCCCCGAACCTGCCCCCGCCATTACTAGAAGCGGGCCCTCTGTTGTTAAAATTGCTTCTTTTTGTTGGGGATTCATATTATCTAATAATTGATTCATTATCTCACCTCTATATAAAAGTCATCTCTTCGATTTAATTTTCAACATAATTAAACATAATCTGTTTTATTATAACAATTTTAGAATTTAAATTAAATA
>DKYS01000004.1:25194-32357 GCA_002493395.1 Turicibacter sp. UBA7094
GTAAATTAAATAAACAGTGATTTCTTAATTCATGTTTTATAAAAATATCCCTCAAAAAACACGCATATCTATTAGTCTAGCAAAATTAAAGTAAGCTTATGCAATTTCTATATATATAAACACAATTATTTTCTTCGTTTAACATTTCCTCACAAGGTTAGGATAGATAGGCCTCAAAGAGGATAACTACCGTCTTTTCTAAAAGTCTTTTTCGGTGTAAAAAACTTATTTGAACTTATAGATGAAGCTTTTTCTTTCCTTTATTATTTACGAAAAAACTCGTAGATTAAATAAATGAGTTTAATCTACGAGTTTATCATAAGATATTAGTCTTATATTAAATACGGAAGCTAGATTTTAAAGAAACGATTCGATTAAATGCTAACTTACCTTCAGATGTATGTTGTGGATCAACGTTAAAATATCCATGGCGGAAGAATTGAAACTTATCTTGTCCCTTAACATCTTTCATATTCTCTTCTACAAAACCGTGAACAATTTCCTCAGAATTTTTATTAATACGCTCTAAGAAAGGTAATCCCTCAGTTGCTTCATTTTCGATAAGTAATGGTTCATACAAATAGAAGTCTGCTGGAATATTATGAGTCGCATCAACCCAATGGATAGTTCCCTTTACCTTACGCCCTGTAAAACCTGATCCTGATTTAGTTTCTTTATCATAAGTCGCGTGAATTTCAATAATGTTTCCTTTATCGTCCTTAATAACATCTGTACATTTAATAAAATAAGCATGTTTTAAGCGGACCTCATTACCAGGGAATAAGCGGAAATATTTTGGAACAGGGTTTTCCATAAAATCTTCTTGTTCAATATAAATTTCGCGTGAAAAAGGAATTTTACGTGTTCCCATCTCAGGAACTTCTGGATTAATTTCTGCATCCAAGTATTCGACTTCACCCTCCGGATAATTAGTAATCACTACTTTTAATGGACGTAAAACAGCCATTGTTCTCGGAGCCTTTAATTTTAAATCTTCACGGATAAAATGTTCCAACATTTGAGGATCAACCGTACTTACGGCTTTCGATAACCCTACCTCCTGAATAAAATTAGTAATGGCCTCTGGCGTATAACCTCTACGTCTTAATCCCGCCACAGTAGGCATACGTGGATCATCCCATCCTGATACAACACCCTCGTCTACTAACTGTTTTAAGTAGCGCTTAGACATAATAGTATTTTTCATATTTAAACGTGCAAACTCTATTTGTCGTGGTTTTGCTTCCGTTTCACAATTTTCAATCACCCAATCATATAATGGACGATGATCTTCATACTCTAGTGAACAAAGAGAATGAGTAATTCCTTCAAACGCATCTTCTAATGGATGAGCGTAATCGTACATTGGATAAATGCACCATTTATCTCCCGTGTTATGGTGTGTGGCATGTAAGATACGATAAATGGCCGGATCACGAAGGTTCATATTAGGAGAACTCATATCAATTTTTGCACGTAAAACTTTCTCACCATCTTTATACAGACCCTTACGCATATTCTCAAATAACTCTAAATTCTCCTCAACTGTTCGATTACGATATGGAGACTCAATACCTGGTTGCGTTAAAGTTCCACGATTTTCACGCATTTGTTCAGGTGTTTGATCATCTACATATGCTTTTCCTTTTTTAATTAAATCTACCGCGTGTTCGTACATCTTTTCAAATGTATCTGATGCAAATAATAACTTATTATATTCAACACCTAACCATTTAATATCATTAATGATTCCTTGAACAAATTCCTCATCTTCCTTAACCGGATTCGTATCATCAAAGCGAAGATTCATCTTACCGTTAAACTCTTTTGCTAATAAATAATTAGTTAAAATCGCCTTTGCATGACCAATGTGTAAATAACCATTAGGTTCTGGAGGAAAACGCGTCACAATTTCTTTATGTTTACCACTTTCTAAATCTTCTTTCATAATTGTTTTAATAAAATTGGAATTTTCATTTGCCATTTCCATAAAAAGCACCTCGCTAACTCAATAAAAATGTAAAATTACACCTTTTATGTATAAAAATCTATTTTAAAATTATATCATAAGTCCCGAATACATAGTACTCTATTCCACTATTTCCAATGAAAAATTCGATACCTCAGCAAAATGCGTAAACAATTCCTTTGCCATTGTCACATCTTCTTCTAGACCATCCTTACCATTAAAGGAAGTTATAAATAACAAAACATTACTTGTTTGTTCAGTAATTCGAGTTCGTGGCGTATCGGAAGTTGGTGTTCCAAAAGGACCGATTTGATCACAATATACTGGAATATTTTTAATATTTATATTTCCTCTTCCAATTCCCTCATAAGGCTCTTCCTCACCAATTCGAATTAAAATATCCCCTATTATTTTATCCTCATCTAATACCGCCACACTACGCTGCGTTCGAACAGATAAAATATTACCGATATCTACTGCATTGTTAATAAAATATAACCCGTTTCCTTTTATGAGCCTACGCAATAAGGCCTCCGTTGCCAATCGATAACGAGAAGGGTCCTTTCCTAAACGTCTATATCCAACACGTGCAGCCTCAATACGTGGCTGTTTTAATAAATTTTCTAATGTTAAATCTTTTATTACTTCATTTTCTACTTTTCTTATCTCATCTTTCAAAGAATCCGAAGTTCCTTCAATTTTTATTTCAAAAGACATAACTGCTAGACAATAATCAGGCACTTTCTCTTTTAAATCCTTACTTAAAACTACTTTCTTCATGAAAAACCTCCATCATTGCTACTTTATTACATAAGATAGCATGAAACTATCCCCTTATTCCTTTTTTAAAGGCTCATTCTCGCGTTCCTGTTCTTCCTTTTTTAATAAAGCATAAGCAACCGCCAATTCTCTCATTTTATTCTCTCTTTCTTTATCAATACAATATTGGTGAACATAGATAATCATACCAAATGATATAACAATTAGCACGCTCAAATTTACTACATCTACCATTAAATAATTAACTTTATCAAAATAATAACGATTAGACGCTAACACATAATAAACAATTAAACATAATCCATACCATTTTAACCACGAAAATAAATGATTTAAAGAAATCTGGGAAATCCTTAGTTGATTTAGGAAAAATAATAGTAAAATAGGTATTGATAGCACCAAAAATAAAGTAACAATCATTTCATCACCTCAAAAAAACTATAACTAACAATAGAATGGCTCATTTAAATCTCTTTTATTCCCTCCCCCCTTTCATTGCAAAAAATAAAAAATCTTTAAATTAATAGAGACCAACACTACTCTATTAATTTAAAGATTTTTTAATAATTAAAACTACATTTTAGAACAACAGATTTGAACCCGATGTTGTAGATTTCTAATGTGTACACTTTTTAATACACCGCCGTCTTCCCCATCTAATGTCCATTTCACGTCTTGTTCACTCTCAACAGTAATACGATCTGTCTTCAATGTGACAACGTATTCTGGGTCATATTTTTTATTTAAAAAGTCAGTTAAAATACGATGTATATCTAGTAAATTTTTAGGGGCACGAATTAGCGTAACCTCAAAAAGTCCATCACTTAAATCAGCGTGGTTTCCAAATGCGTTTTTAATACCTGCAACGGAGTCTGAATTAGAAATCATCCCAAAAATATACTCGCCTTCAACCATCCCACCATTATAAGTAATCTTACATTTATACGACTGAATAGTTGGTAATTTTAATAGACCCTCAATTAAATACGCTAATCCTCCTAGCATATTTTTACGTGGTTGCGGAGTCTCATATGCTACATCTGTAAATGCACCAAATGCTGCGACATAAGTAAAGTATCCTTGACCAAATCTCCCTATATCGATTGGGACTGCTTTTCCCTCTGTACAGAGTTTCACAGCTTTCGGAATACTTTTAGGTATACCTAATGTTGTAGCAAAGTCATTTGTTGTTCCAGTCGGAATATAAGCAATTGGAATATTGGCATTTGCCTTAATTAATCCTGTAATCACCTCATTCAGGGTCCCATCTCCTCCACTTGCAATAATTAAGTCGTAGGATTTAGCCTCTTTCATTTTATGTGTTGCATCATTTTTTGCCTTCGTCGGATATACAACGACTTCATATCCCGCTAAACTTAGCTCTTTAATGATTAATAATAAGTAATCTTTTATCATCCCACGCCCTGAGGTAGGATTAATAATAAGTAATAACTTTTTAAGCATAGAGGCACATCCTTTCAAACATTAAACAATAATTTTATAATATATTATATCACCAATTAAATGAAAAATGTAAATTTATATCCCGTGTTTTGTAATTCCGAAGTAATTAACACCAGCACATTATAGTATTTATGCATAGTAAAAAAAGACCCGATTAATAATACCTTCAGGTCTTTCTCATTTACTATAGCTGTTCCTTTAATGTCTCAACCTTATCCAAACGTTCCCAAGGAAAATCTACATCCGTACGACCAAAATGCCCATAAGCGGCAGTCTTTCTATAAATGGGTTTTCTTAAATCTAGCATATTAATGATACCTGCTGGACGAAGATCAAAATTACGACGGATAATCTCTACAATCTTTTTATCGGACAATTTTCCTGTTCCAAAAGTATCTACCATAATTGAAGTAGGTTGTGCTACCCCAATTGCATATGAAAGTTGAATCTCAATTTTATCAGCATATCCTGCAGCAACTAAATTTTTCGCTACATAACGAGCTGCGTAGGCAGCCGATCGGTCAACCTTAGTAGCATCTTTACCAGAAAATGCACCTCCACCGTGTCTAGCATATCCCCCATAAGTATCCACAATAATTTTACGTCCTGTTAATCCAGCATCCCCATGTGGTCCACCAATTACGAAACGGCCTGTCGGATTAACTAAATAGCGCGTATTCTCGGTGATTAAATTTTTAGGTAGCACCTCATCAAAAACATATTTTTTAATATCTGCTTCAATCTGTTCGTGGCTAATTTCTGGAGAATGTTGAGTTGAAAGTAAAACAGTATCGATTGCGACAGGCTTCCCATTTTCATCGTATTCAATGGTAACTTGCGTTTTTCCATCAGGGCGTAAATAGTCTAATGTTCCATTTTTTCTCACCTCTGTTAGACGTCTAGAAAGCTTATGTGCCAATGAGATAGGTAATGGCATATACTCCTCGGTCTCATTAGTTGCAAATCCAAACATTAACCCTTGATCCCCAGCTCCAATAGCCTCAATTTGCTCATCAGTCATAGCACCATTTCTTGCTTCAAGTGCTTGATCTACTCCCATTGCAATATCACCAGATTGCTCGTCAATTGCGGTTAACACTGCACAAGTATCAGCATCAAATCCATACTTAGCACGATCGTACCCTATTTCTCGAATGGTCTCACGAACAACCTTTTGAATATCAACATAAGAAGAGGTTGTAATTTCCCCGAAAACTAAAACAAGGCCTGTTGTTACAGATGTCTCACACGCAACACGCGCCATCGGATCTTTTGTTAAGATAGCGTCCAAAATAGAATCTGAAATTTGATCAGCAATCTTATCTGGATGCCCTTCTGTTACTGATTCTGATGTAAATAAACGACGTTCTGACATTCTAATGTCCTCCTTTTAATAGTGCTACATAATACTCTATCCTAATAATTCATTAAAGGTAATAATGGGTTATCAACAATTAAAAATCATTGCCTATAAAAAAAGCCCGCTATAAGCGGACCTGAATAACTAATTGATTCAAACCCTCTTATTGTTCAAGTAAAACTCGCTTGGGTTGGCACCTTTCCTATTTAAAGAGGTTGCCGCGACTTCATAGGCCCCTATGCCTCCATCGCTCTGAATAAGAGTATATTATTGCATTTATTTTCATTTTCTTTATCATTATAAATATAAAATCAGATTTTGTCAATTAGCTAACAGCATTTATTCCTTAAACTCTAACTCAACATTCGAAATAGAATCAAAGCGGGTCCCTATTTTTTCCGTTGTAATATGGATTTCCTTTACATCCTTTGATACTGTATCGATATGCTTACTAAGCTTATCCCATCGTTCCTTATAGCGCTTAAATTCATCCCCTAGCTTATTAAGTTCCTGTTGAATCACAATCGCATGTCGATCTCGTTCAATATTATTTAAGATAACCTGAATAGTAGTTAAAGTAGACATTAACGTAGTTGGAGATACTAACCAAACTCTTCGCTCTTGTGCATATTGAATTAAATCTTGATGATAGGCATTTATCTCTGCAAAAATAGCTTCAGCAGGCATAAATAAAATTGCCTGATCTGAAGTTTCCTCAGGTCTAATATACTTTGTAGAGATATCGTCAATATGTCGTTTAACATCTTGCTTAAATTGCTTAGTGGCCACTTGTCTTTCTAATTCTAATAAAGTTCTATCCATCATCCGTTGATAATTTTCTAACGGGAACTTTGAATCAATCGGTAAATTTCCTAAAGGAGGCGGAGCAAATAAAATAGCATCTACGATTGTTCCATTAGATAATTTATATTGCGTTTGATATAATCGGTCATTTTTATCACCGAATACGGATACTAGTATCTGATAAAGTTGGACTTCTCCATAGGTTCCTCTACTTTTCTTATCTGTTAATAAATTTTGTAAAGAAACAATGTCCGTCGATAAACTTTCAATCTTTCTCTGGGCCTCATCAATTTTAGCCAAACGCACTAAAATATTTTGAAAAGTTTCATTCGTCTGATTAAAAGAACTATCTAATCTTTCATTAACCTTATCATTAATACGCATTAAATTTACTTCAATTCTTTCGTTTAATTGTTCAAAATCCCTTTGAAGTTGATCATTAATCAGCGTACTATGTTGTAATAATTGACCTCGGATCGTTCTTTCAAATTGCGTATACCTTTCTAGGATACGTTCATTATTTTGCCCTATAGTATCTAACATTTGAAAATTAGTCTGTTGTAATCTTTTTTCCATCCGTTGCTGTTCATCTATTATCTGCTTATTTTGTTGTTCAATCAACAAATTAGGGTGTTCACTACTTCCTAATTTTTGACGATATAACCCAATCACAACAAGTCCAATCAATATAATTAATAAAAAATATATACCCAACATCCTATCCTACACCCACTTTACCATTTATTTCATCCAATAAATTATATAAAAAAAACATCCCTAAGGATG
>DKYS01000001.1 GCA_002493395.1 Turicibacter sp. UBA7094
AATATAATAAGGACGTGTAACTTATTGGTATAATGGAATGAACAGTATTTTTAATTGGGTGTCTTTTTATCAGGGTGAGAATTGGCATAAAAATAGTTTTATTATTTTGGTTTAGATTAACTTCGAATCCTCTTTCTTTCTCCGATAAAGAGAGGAGGTTCGTGTTAACGTGAAGTACGTGATTAGAATTGTATGGCGTTTTAAGGAAAATAATTTAAAAATAGTAAGCTAATTTCTCTAATGTTTTCTTTCGTATGGTAGAATAAGGAGGAACTGAAAGTCGATTTTTACGAAAATGGCCAGATGTTGAATATGAATGTGCGTTTATCCATACTGGAATAAAATCTTTAAATAGACTGTACTTTTAATGTATCTAACTATGACTTAAATAGTTTTTAGAGATTCATCGCTTTTATGGAAAATGATTTCTATAGAGCACGTCTTTATCTTTTGCTGGCATAAAAAGGGGGAAGGTTAAGTGAAGTCGATAAAAGAATCTATAAATTATATTTGTTTGAATAGTGTGATTATTTTAATTGGTGTTTTGGTGCTTATCCGCATTATAAAATTAATTTACCCTATTTTAAACCCTGCTTTAGCTATTCTGAATTTTATTCTTTCACCATTTTTAATAGCAATTTGTTTAGCTTATTTATTAAATCCGATTGTTGAACTATTTTGTCGATTTAAAATTAAGAGATGTTATTCTATTTGGTTGACGTTTATTCTCATTGTAGGAACCATCTTATACGCAATCTTTAGTTTGATTCCATATTTCGCATTAAACATTGAACAAGTAGTGAATCGTGTGCCAGCGTTAATAGAAAAGGTTCAGATTTTACTTGATCAGTGGCAAATTGATTATATGGATTTGTATCATTATGATTTCGCAAAATTATTTTCTGAAAATTCTGAACTTATTAAAATTTTTTCATCTTTTTTGACCCGAATTGGTTCCTGGATTTTTTCATTTAGTAGTAGTTTTACTTTTATTCTAAGTATGGTTTTTTTAGTTCCAGTTGCATTGTATTATATTTTAAGTCATTTTCATGAAATTAGAGGGAAAATCCGGCATCTTCTTATAACGCATCATCAAAATCGATTACTTCAGATGTTTAAAGAGTGTGAATCAGTAGTAACAGCGTATGTTTCAGGAACATTATTGGTCTCAGTCGTTTTATCGATTATTGCTTCTATTTACTTTTCTATTATTGGATTAGATAATGCGATTGTATTTGGGACCTTAATTGGATTTTTAAATATTATTCCATATGTGGGACAAGTGATTGGAACAATACCTGCCGCTATTTTCGGTTTAATGGTCTCACCGCTTACACCACTCTATGTTATTTTGGGGGTTGCAGCATTAAATGTGATTGAGGGAAATCTAGTAAAACCATTTGTTTTTTCAAAATCAATTGATTTTCATCCCATCTTAGTTTTTACATTGATTATGATCGGAGGGCAATTCTTTGGAATTGTAGGGATGATTTTAATCATTCCTATTGCGGGAATTTTGAAAATTGTGGGTCGATATGTATGGGAATTAATAAAGGAAAGAAGACAAAAAGTCCGCAAATAGCGGACTTTTTTTGTCTAAGATTGAAAGTAAACTCCTAAGTTACATATCCACACCACTTCAAGCATACGGTTATATGTATGGGTGAGCTAAGTGATTGCTATAGGAGGATTTTTTAATGGGAATACTATTAATCCAATATTCTATATTATCGATAATTGTTGTCTTGTCATCAATTCGTATTTCCGCGTGTGTGGATGAGTTTACGAAAAGAACTAAAATTGGTGGTGCATTCATTGCAGGGGTTTTATTAGCAGGGATTACCTCACTTCCAGAGCTAATCACGAGTCTTTCTTCCACCATCCTATTAAATAATGCTGATTTAGCAGTGGGAGATATTTTAGGAAGCAATGCTTTTAATATTTTTATTTTGGCGGTTGGAAATCTAGTGTTTGTTAGGTTTCGTCTTTTTAATTGGACCAAGCGACTAAATGTGAAAACTAATTTAATGAGTACGTTGATTTACGGTCTTATTTTATTAAATTTTTATGGAATGATGACTTATCGCGTAGGGCATATCGGACTAACGTCCGTGATAATTTTCTTTCTATATTATATAAATATCAGATTAGTTACTAATGGAGAGGATGGAGAGCATTTAGATCCAAAGGTAACTTGCCGACTGAGGACCCTTGTCTTTCGGTTTACTCTATCCGCTATTATGATTGTGATTGTGAGCTTATCGATTTCCGTGGTAACAGATAAAATAGCTCAAATAACCGGGATTGGTTCTTCATTTACAGGAGCAATGTTTTTAGGGGTGGCGACATCTTTACCAGAGATGGCGAGTTTAGTTAGTCTTGTTCGTTTGAAAAACTATGATTTAGCTGTTGGAAATATCGTGGGGAGTAATCTATTTAATTTCGTCATTATTGCGTTGGCGGATATTTTTTATTTATCAGGAAGTATTTTCGAATTTTTAGATTTATCTAATCGAATGCTCGTTTTTGTCGGATTATTAGAGTCTATTCTCTTAACATATATGTTATTAAGAAAAGAAGTAAGAAATTTGTTGTTATATGTTTTACCTTCATTTATGATTATAGGGATTTATTTCTATTATCTTCTGCTCTCCTTAAATAATGGTTGAAATTGCATAATGGATATGATAAAGTTTTGTTATAATACAAGGAGGGTTTAGGATGTTTCAATATGGCGTAGTAGATATTCTATTTGTGATTGTTTCCGTAATCCTAATTATTTTGGTGGCCCTACAAAGTTCAAAGCAGGGGTTAAGTGATTCTCTTTCAGGTGGCAATAGTGAGTTATTTAAAAATCAAAAGGAACGTGGAGCGGAAGCCTATGTGGTTCGTGCAACCTATATTTGTTCAATTGTCTTTTTAGTTTTAGGAGTAATGGTTTTTATGAAATAATTAGGGGCTCATATTCAAGGCGAATATGAGTTTTTTATTTGATAGTTGTGGGGCGGATTTTTGATTTTATTAATTGCAACTAAGTAGTTTTAAAGACATTCATTCTTTCGTTGACCCGTGAGGGGAATGCTAGGCCTGATAAAGGTATAGTCTAAGATTTTTTTCACAAAATTTGGTTAAATTCTTTAGAGTCGGGAATAATAGTAATATAAAGTAGGCTTATTTGTATAGACTGGTGATAGAGTAGAGTTAGATACTTTATCTATTCGTAGTAAAAAATGGTTAAATGTTTGTTGAGTTATGATAGAATATAAGCTATGAGTTGGAGGTGTGCTATTTGCGCAATACAGTATTAGAATTATTAGGATCTAGCCATTATGAGGCTATGACGATCGATGAGTTGGTCGAATATTTACAGATTGATGGATCAAAGTCATTTAAGGAATTTGTTAAATTGATGGTAACTTTAGAAGATGAGGGGATTGTTGTTCGCTCTAAAAATGACCGCTATGATTTAGCACGTGATTTAGGTTATTATAAGGGGATTATCTCTGTTCATCCCAAAGGGTTTGGCTTTGTTGAAATTGAAGATATGGATGACGTTTATGTTCGTAGTGAGGACTTAAATGGGGCTTTACATAAAGACACAGTATTAGTGAAGATTTTACCGAACGCAAAGGGCGATAGTTTAGAAGGGGAGATTACCCAAGTCCTTGAACGAGGAATGACTGATTTTATTGGGACGTATTATGAAATTAAACAAGTTGGATATGTTAAGCCAGATAATTCAAGATATCATGCGGTGGTGGCTATCCCTAAGAATAAAACAAAGGGTGCGGTGAAGGACCATAAAGTTCGTGTTCGCGTGGTCGATTATTTAGATAATAATGTCGTGAAAGCAGAAGTAACTGAAATTTTAGGTCATAAAAATGATCCAGGTATTGATATTTTATCAGTCGTTTATAAATATGATATTGTTCCTGAATTTAGTAAAGAGGCATTGGCACAAGCGGAGCAAATTCCATCAGAGCCAGATTATGATAGTTACAAAGGGCGTCGGGATTTACGTGGAGAAACGATTGTTACGATTGATGGGGATGATGCAAAAGATTTAGACGATGCCGTTCATGTCCGTTTACTTGAGAATGGAAATTATTTATTGGGGGTTTCTATCGCAGATGTTTCTTATTATGTCACTGAGGGGTCACCTCTTGACCGAGAGGCCTTTTCTCGAGGAACGAGTGTGTATTTAGTTGATCGCGTGATACCGATGATTCCTCATCGATTATCTAATGGAATTTGTTCATTAAATCCACAGGTTGATCGATTAACCATTACATGTGAGATGGAAATTTCACCAAAGGGTGAGGTTGTTAATCATGAAATTTTTCCATCGATTATAAAAACAACAGAACGTATGACGTATAATCATGTGAATCGTATTTTAATTGATGAGGATGCACAGTTATGTGAACGTTATAAAGAATTAGTTCCAACATTCAAATTGATGTATGAACTGTCAAAAATTTTACGTGAAAATCGCCATGAACGTGGATCGATTGACTTTGATTTAGATGAGTCTAAAATTGTTGTGGATGAATATGGATTCCCGATTGATGTTGTTCTTAGAGAACGAGAAATCGCGGAACGCATCATTGAAGATTTTATGTTAGCGGCTAATGAAACAGTGGCAGAGCACTTCCATTGGATGGATGTTCCGTTTATTTATCGTGTTCACGAACATCCAAAGCCTGAAAAGTTAGAGCGTTTTTATAAGATAGCTCGTGCATTAGGATATGAAATTAAGGGAACGAAGGATCACGTGCATCCAAAGGCGTTACAGATGGTGACAGAGGCCGTATATGGTAAGCCAGAACATGCGGCGATTAATACGATGATGCTTCGATCATTACAAAAAGCTCGGTATAGTGAAGAGAGCTTGGGGCATTTTGGACTAGCGGCGGAGTTCTATACTCATTTTACTTCTCCAATTCGTCGATACCCAGACTTAGTTGTTCACCGTTTAATTCGTCGTTATTTATTTGATCAGGATTTATCTAAAGAGACATTAGCCTATTATTCAGCGGTCATGCCTGAAATCGGTGAACAAACATCTAAGCGTGAACGAGATGCTATTGATGCAGAACGCGAAGTCGAAGATATGAAAAAGGCAGAGTATATGACTCAGTTTATTAACGAAGAGTTTGAAGGAATTATCTCGTCAGTTACTAAATGGGGAATGTACGTTGAATTGCCTAACACGATTGAGGGACTTGTACATGTGAATGATTTAACAGATGACTATTATGAATTTGACGAAGATAATCTCGCTTTAATTGGTCGTCGTACTAAAACGATTTATAAAATAGGGGATAAGGTTAAAGTTGTCGTTTTAGCAGCTAGTAAAGACGAACGGACCATTGATTTCCAATTGGTAGGGATGAGTAAAAGTCGTCAAAAACGTGGATTTAAACGTATTGATACGAGAGAGGTTTCTCGAAAAGGACGCTCAAAAGATCGATCAAAAGATAGAAAAGGCGGTAATCGTGACTATCGTCCTGTTCGTTCGCGTAAATCAACAAACTCGACGGATACAACATTTAAGAATCCAAAACCAAAACGAAAAAAATCAAATTCTACCCCAACTGGGCAAGGGAAAAAGAAGAAATAGGTTAATTATTGAAAGGGAGCAAGGAAAGTCATGATGGAGAAATTAAAATCAATTAATTGGCGTAACGTTATCTTATTTTTATTCGTCATGGTTGGTTTATTAGTATTAGCTCAATCGTTTGTTTTACCTAACATGGTTGGATGGGACGCCGAGCGGGTTAAACACTACGAAGCGGGTAATGACATTGATATCGATTATCGCGCAACTTACTCAGATACGGTTGACTATGGGATTGTTACTGAGCAGGAAAAGTGTGCGAAAGAGGATAAATGTGATGTTATTTTAACCTTTTCTAAAGGAAAAGATGTTTCAAGCCAGTCTGAAGAAGAAATAAAAGATTATTTAGAGGAGTTAGTCGACGGACAATTAATTGATTCTAAACAAATTGTATATAATGAACCAGAATATTCAAATGAGGTGAATCAAGGGTATCCGATTGTTTATGACGCTAACCCTTATGAAGGAACCATTCAAATTACGTTTTCAAAGGGTCCTGAGGTTCACGTATATGAAGCAAGTATGGTAGGTGTAGGTGACATTTTGTTACACGATTCAGTCTATAATAATTTCCGTGTAGAGGGAGATACATTTGACTTTAATCCGTTGTTTGAAAATGTCAAGCAGTATATTGAACCAGCTGATTTTGCTTTTGCGAATCAAGAAACAAATATTGGTGGAGTGGAGATTGGATTATCAAGTTATCCGAACTTCAATAGCCCCTATGAAATTGCACGTGATTTAATTAATGTTGGATTTAATATGTTTGCACGCGCAAATAATCATACGCTAGATAAAGGTGAAGAAGGTATTTTAGCAGCCCAAAGAAATTGGGAAACGTTTGAGGGAATTATTACGTCGGGATCGACAGATTCATTGGAAAAACGTCAGCAAATACCGGTGATTGAACAAAATGGAATTAAGGTGGCTTTATTATCGTATTCTTACGGTTTTAATGGTCATCGAATTCCGGAGGATAAACCTTATTTAGTTAATGAATTTGATTATGATAACGCACGTGAAGATATTGAAAAGGCCAAAAGTGTGGCAGATGTTATCGTTGTGTCTATGCACTGGGGAGTCGAGTATTCAAATGCTCCGAGTGATGCTCAAAAAGAACAGGCTCAGTGGTTAGCAGATCAAGGGGTTCATATCATTTTAGGGACACATCCCCATGTTTTACAGCCAGTTGATCGATTAACAGGTCAACATGGGAATGAGACCTTGGTCGCTTATTCGCTTGGAAACTTTATATCTGGTCAAAATGGGTTAGATCGCTTAGTTGGTAGCATTTTGAAGTTTAATATTAAAAAGACGACAATTGGGGATAAAACAACGATTGAAATTTCACAACCTCAATTAATGCCAACCTATAATTATGCAAAACAATCAGGAGAAGGCTATGATGTTATTCCATTGATTGACTCTGATCAAGCAGAATATTTTGAAACAGTTAAAGCATTAATGGAAAACTATTCTTCGAATGTTGACGTCGTTGACTATATTACTTATGATAAGGTAGAGCAATAAAGTTTGAATAAGGTGGTGGAATAATGCCAAAAGGTGTGGGGTCAACCATTGCGCAAAATAAAAAAGCAGGACATGACTATTTTATTGAAGATACGTTTGAAGCGGGATTAGTTTTACAAGGGACAGAAATTAAATCCATCCGTGCTGGAAAAATTAATTTACGTGATTCCTTTGTGAGAATTGATCGGAATGAAGCGTTTGTCCACAACATGCATATTTCTCATTATGAGCAAGGCAATCGATTCAATCACGACCCATTACGTACTCGGAAGTTACTCCTTCATAAAAAAGAAATTGACCGTTTAATTGGTGTTCAAAAAATGGGAGGATATTCTTTAATCCCATTAAAACTATACATTAAAGACGGCTATGCAAAATTATTATTTGGCGTTGCTAAAGGAAAGAAAAATTATGATAAACGCCAAGATCTTAAGGCGAAAGATGCAAATCGCCAAATTGAGAAGGCATTGCGTGACCGCCAAAAATATTAAAAAAATGAAAAAGCTGATATCACGGTTTCATGATAAGAAACGTGATATCAGCTTTTTCATTTTTAATAGGAGGGAATTATTAATTTGAAATTTTTCTCATATTTACATGTTTTAAAACATATAATTTCTGAGGTAATGCCTATAGGGGTAGGCATCGTCATAGATTAAGGGGGGGATAATATGTTAAAGACTGAAACACTTAACATTATCGAATTTAATAATGGTCAATTTAAGAAACCTGTTTTGATTAGATATACAATTATCATTAGTTCGAATGAGCCGAAACCTTATGATGAAGATGCCTTAAATTTAATTAGTTTTCTTAAGAGTTTACCTGAACAATTTGAGGTGGTTCAACTAATTTATCAAGTTGCAGATGCGAAGATGACAAAGTTGGTACGTCAAAAGATTGAGTTGAAAGTAGATGGAGAGGTTTACTCAACTTATGTCTTAGAGGATGATCTGGATTTGTTTTTTAGTTTATTAAGATTATTTAAAAATTATGAGTATGAGGTTCAGGGGGACGAGGAGAGTGTGAATCCTGTTAACTTATCTCAAGCTATCCAAAATTATCAGATTTAATCATCTTACAAGTAAGGTCCACTTAGTATTGCTAGGGACCTTTTTGTTCTAATTTAAAAAATGTTGGAATAATGTTATTTTTTTATCCAATAATGGAACACTATTAATAAATGTATCGTCTAATTAAGTGAAGGAAGCTTTATAAATTAAACTTAGTCGGTTAATGGAGGAATAAAAGATGAAAAAATTAAAGTTGATGATGATTGCCTTATTAATGATAGGAGTATTTGCTGGTTGTAGCAAAGATAAGGATGAAACACCTGCATCTAGCGAAGTCTCGTCAAAAGAAGTAATCAATCAAATTCAGAAAGAACTTGCCAAAGTATATGACGTAGATTTAGAAGATGGCGCATTACCCGGTTACTATTTAATTGATATGACGAATCAAGAAGAAATGGCGATGTATGATGGAATCTTTAATTCAGAAGATATCAAATCGGGATATATTTTGCAAAACATGATGAATGTTAAAGCAGAATTAGTGATTGTTGCTGAAGGTAAAGATGCACAAGCAGCAGAAAATATCAAATCATCTTATGAAAAAGTTTTATCAAACCAAGAAGCGACATGGTCAACCTATTTACCTGATCAGTATGAATTAGTAAAAGCTAATAAAATTAAAACAAAAGGGAATTATGTTTTATATGTAACAAGTGAAGAGGCTGATAAAATCGTGACAATTTTTGAAAAAGCGGTAAAATAACATCAAAAGACAGATTGGGGTTGTCCCAATCTTCTTTTTATATGAGAGGAGATAATAAAGAGTGGTTTTTAGTAGTTTAGTTTTTTTATTTATCTTTTTACCCCTCACCTTAATTCTTTATTTTGGTGTTTGTCGGCGATTAAGAAACACGGTCTTACTTATCGTTAGTTTAATTTTTTATGCATGGGGGGAACCAGTCTACGTTTATTTAATACTCTTTTCCACAGTGACGGATTATCTTCATGGGATATTAATTGAGAGATATCGGCATCAGCCTAAAAGGGCGAGGTTAGTTGTTTTATTCTCTGTTTTTATTAATCTGGGACTACTAATATTCTTTAAATATTCTACCTTTTTAGTAACAAATATTAATTTAATATTACATACTGATTTTGATATTCCTCAGTTGCCACTTCCAATTGGAATTTCCTTTTATACGTTTCAAACAATGTCCTATACAATTGATGTATTTAGGAAAGAGGCGCCTGCTAAGAAAAACATTATTGACTTGGGAGCCTATGTAACGATGTTTCCGCAGTTAATCGCTGGACCAATTGTTCGATATCAAACGATTGCCAATCAGTTGGAGTATCGGTTAGAAACGGAGGAGTTATTTGCTAAAGGGGTTTGGCGTTTTGTGATAGGACTCGGTAAAAAGGTATTGTTAGCTAATAACATTGGATTATTATGGAACCAAATTCAAGGAACTAATGGGGATAATATATCCGTTTTAATGGCATGGTTGGGATTAGTCGCCTTCGGATTCCAAATTTATTTTGATTTTAGCGGGTACTCGGATATGGCAATAGGGCTTGGCTATTTATTTGGATTCGTGTTTCCAGAAAATTTTAATTATCCGTATATTTCTAAAAGTATGACTGAGTTTTGGAGACGATGGCATATCTCTTTAGGAAAGTGGTTTAGAGATTACGTATATATCCCGCTTGGCGGAAATCGTAAAGGGAAATACCGAATGTATGTTAATATTTTTATCGTCTGGATGCTCACTGGGATTTGGCATGGGGCTAGTTGGAATTTTGTTTTGTGGGGAGGATATTTTGGATTTTTAATTATCGTAGAGAAGTCCTTTTTACTTGGTTGGCTCTCACGTGTCCCAAGTTGGATAGGTCATGTTTATACGATTGGTTTGTTGATAATCGGATGGGGGCTATTTGCTTTTGAGGATTTTAACCAACTAATAGGTTATTTTAAAGTATTGTTTGGATGCGAAGAAGGGATAGCATTTATTAATCGGTCAACCCTCTATTATCTAAAGGAAAATGTTATTTTACTAGGAATTTTAACGTTAGCATCTACTCCTATTTTTAAAATGATTGGACAAAAAATAATGGAGCGTAAATATGGTCAGACGATTAAATTAATGATTATGCCACTTGTTTGTCTATTTATTTTAATAGCCTCGACGGCCTACTTAGTCGACTCATCGTATAATCCATTTCTATATTTTAGGTTTTAAAGGAGGGAGATCTTGTGCAGAAATTAGCGAATCGATTAGTGATTGGATCATTTCTTGTCTTTATTTTTAGTCTCTTCTTTCTCAATTTGATCATCCCCGATCGTGAAAAATCAGAATCAGAAAATCGTAAGCTACAGCAATTTCCTCAGTTTTCTTGGAGCCGTCTACTATCTGGAGATTATATGCAAGATTTTGATAAGTACATGACCGATCAGTTTATCTTAAAGGATGACTGGGTGGGGCTAAAATCAGATTTAGAGCGACTATTCAAAAAGAGTGAGAATAATGGCATTTATTTTGGAAAGGATGGATATTTATTAGAAAAGTTTGAGAGTAAAGGGGAATATTTTGAAACCAATTTACAGGCCATCAATTCATTCCATGAGAAAATGCAAGATTTAAAAACAACGGTTATGCTCGTTCCAACATCTGTTAAGATTTATGAGGATAAACTCCCTCTCTTTGCAAAAACATACGATCAAAGGCAAATGCTTTTGCAGGCGAAGAAGGAGTTAAATGTTAATCTAGTCGATGTTTACGAC
>DKYS01000016.1:0-2535 GCA_002493395.1 Turicibacter sp. UBA7094
ATGGAGATGGTTGTCTATACTCGGATTCCAATGATGATTACGAAGCATTGCCCCGTTAAATTTTTAAATCAACAGGATGTTTGTCGAATGTGCCTGACTACCCCATTTGGACTGCGAGACCGTAAAAATAAAATATTGCCTTTACTTCGTACAGGGAATTGTCTAACCGAAATTTTTAATTCCCAACATTTGATTTTAATTGAGTTTTTATCTGAATTAAAACGAATGGGGGTTCAAACGTTCCGCTTAGAGTTTACGAATGAGTCGGATGAAGTAATGATTAAGACTATTCAAGCTTATCAGAAGGCATTAGCCACGGGGCAACTTGATAATCAATGGTTAGAATCATATAAAACAACAGATGATTATACGAAAGGTCATTATCATCGCGGTGTTCAATAATTTACGTATATAAATAAAAAATTCCCCCATAATAAAGAAGTCAAACTCTTTTAAGGGGGAATTTTGATGTTAAAGGTTATCGTATCTATTTTATTAGCTGGATTGTTCTATGTTGTTTTGCTCGTGTGTTTTAAACTCATGGGTAAACGTGAGGTAAATCAGTTAAGTACGGTTGATATTGTGATTAATATATTGATTGCGAATGTAGCGGCTGGTGGGATTGTAGAAGAGGAATATTGGTTGGATGCACTCGGCGGCGTTCTCGTTCTCGTCCTATTACAAATTTTAATGGCGAAATTCCAGATTATTCATCCGCGGGGACGTGATATTATTGAAGGCGAGTCATCTCTAATTATCAAAGATGGTCACGTAGACTATGAAGAACTCAAAAAAATTAGGGTCGATCTTGATGACTTAATGATGTTACTTCGAGGAGATAGTGTCGTTGCACCGGAAGAAGTTCAATATGGAATTATCGAAAAGAACGGAAAACTAACGATTTATACAAAAAAGAATCCGACTAAAACGTTCCCGTTACCTCTTGTGATTTCCGGACAAGTGAAGTTAAAAGCACTTGAAAGCTTAAATAAAGATGAAAATTGGTTAATGAATCAATTGGAAATTAATGAGTTTTACCGTTTAGAGCAAATCGAATATCTTTTTTATGAAGATCAAAAATTGATTATTTATATGAAAGATGGGGTGAAAAAATTAAAAATAAAGGCTCTGTTTTAAATGAATATTGATTGGTGATACTTTTCTGAAAACAGATTATAGTATAGACATCAATTGGAATTATACTCCAAGGTTATGTATAATAAAAATATAAAGTATTAAATAATCTTATTAAATCACGTGTATAGAAAGAGGTGGGGTTGTATGAAAGGGCAGATTAATAAAATTTGCAATAACCCTATTGTCATTTTATCAACAGCATTGGTTTCAACTTTTATTGGAGGTGTTCTTGGCGTTTTTGCTTATTATGGACAATGGCTAGGGTAGGTAATATAACTTAATTACACTGTTAAATTATTGGGAGTAAACAGTAAAGTGGACAAATTAATTTGTCCACTTTTATACGTTCTATTATCAACACTACCTTAAAACAGAGCCAAAATAAAATAAGAGTCGTGGATTCACGGCTCTTATTTTTTATCATTGAAATCATTAAATAGTGAGACACGGTCTCCATTTGAGAGAGAATTTAAAAGGTTCTGTTTTGCCATAGGATATTGTGCATATAATTTCTTTAATAATTGTTTAACATCTTCGCGACTTGTGTGCTTATCCATTGGACAAGTACTTGGCACGATAGGAACATGACGGTTGGCTGCAGCAATAATGTCATCTTCATAACAGTAAACTAATGGACGAATAAATGTAACATCGGTACGGTCTAAGTACATTTTGGGTTTGAATGTTGAGAGAAATCCGTTGTACATCGTATTCATCACGAGCGTTTCAACAGCGTCGTCTGCGTGGTGTGCCATTGAAATTTTGTTACATCCAAGTTCTGTTCCTTTTTTTATTAAGATGGCCTTTTTAAATTTCGAACAGAGTGAACACGGAAGTTTTCCGTCTTCTGAAGCGTTTAATTTTAAAATTTCATAAACTTCAGTATCGACTAGATGATATTCAATTCCGTGCTTTTTGCAAAAATCTACAACGGGACTGAAATCCATATTGGGGAATCCTAGTTTTAGTGTAATCCCAACTACTTCGAATTTAACGGGGGCAAATTTTTGATAGAGGTGTAAGGCATATAATAGAGCCATACTATCTTTACCACCGCTGACCCCAACAGCAATTTTATCCCCCTCTTCAATTAAAGAAAAATCTTGATCTGCTTTTCTAATACAACCTAAGACCTTTTTCATAATACTCACCGACCTTTCGCTAGACATTATAACGAATAACGATAAAAAAAACAATCATTTGCGATGATGATTAATTTGGCAACGGGGATAGAAAATAACGAGAAATAAATGAGAAT
Organism: Turicibacter sp. UBA7094; assembly: GCA_002493395.1. Classification (GTDB taxonomy): domain Bacteria; phylum Bacillota_I; class Bacilli_A; order MOL361; family Turicibacteraceae; genus Turicibacter. The sequence continues at coordinate 2,396 of DKYS01000016.1, forward strand.
GATTGTTTCAGAGATTATTTTTTTGATAAAAAAACGATTATTTTGCATTAAATTGTCGAAAGTGCACATATTAAGTTTGTCAGGAGGTGATAAACATGGCAAGCAATCATTCAAGTAATAAATTAGTTGTACCTGGAGCA
>DKYS01000016.1:2842-3481 GCA_002493395.1 Turicibacter sp. UBA7094
TGTACAATTAGGTGCAGATGCAACGGCACGTCAAAATGGTTCAGTTGGTGGAGAAATCACTAAACGATTAGTGGCGCAAGCTCAACAACAAATGAATCAAACAAAATAATTAATATTGTAACGAAAAAGAATCTATATATAATAACTGTCTGGAGATGACGAATATGGCAAACCAATCTAAAAATAAATTAGTTGTACCAGGAGCACAAGCAGCAATTGATAATATGAAAGCAGAGATTGCAAGTGAATTAGGTGTGCAATTAGGAGCGGATGCAACAGCACGTCAAAATGGTTCAGTTGGTGGAGAAATCACTAAACGATTAGTAGCGATGGCTCAACAACAAATGAATCAAACAAAATAGTTATTTGCTATAGGTATACAAATAGATACCCATTGAAGGAGAGATTGAATTCTCTCCTTTTTTTATGGAACGGGAGATTCTCTAAAAGAGAAGGAAGTTAATCATAAGAATATTTAATACGGATTAATTTTTATATTTAATTTCTATCCAAGATGTATTATTTTGTCGAAAAAGTTCATATTAAGACTGTCAGGAGGTGATAAACATGGCAAACCAATCTAAAAATAAATTAGTTGTACCAGGAGCAAAAGCTGCAATTGATAATATGAAAGCAGAG
>DKYS01000016.1:3836-6690 GCA_002493395.1 Turicibacter sp. UBA7094
TGTACAATTAGGTGCAGATGCAACAGCACGTCAAAATGGTTCAGTTGGTGGAGAAATCACTAAACGATTAGTGGCAAAAGCTCAACAACAAATGAATCAAACAAAATAATAAAAACACGACTAAACTAATCAACACGACTACAAACTACACAAATAAAAACGGTCCGAAAGGATCGTTTTTATTTGAAAGGATTGCCAAACAACTGACACAGTTTTAAAATTTGGATATAATAGTAGGCATAGGAGGTATAGTATGAATATTTTAGTTTATCCAAAATGTACAACGTGTAAAAAAGCAATTAAGTGGTTAAAAGATAATGAGGTTGAAGCGGTGGTTCGCCATATTGTAGAAGAGCCATTATCTAAAGAAGAGATTAAAGCACTCCATTTAAAATCGGGAGTAGAGATAAAAAAATTTTTTAATACAAGTGGAATTAAATATAGGGAATTAGGATTGAAAGATAAATTAAAAGAAATGAGTTTAGAAGAATGTTACGACTTATTAGCAAGTGATGGAATGTTAGTTAAACGGCCATTAGCATACGATGATGAAAAGGTAACATTAGGTTTTAAGGAAGATGCGTATAACGAAATATGGAAAAAATAGAAGGAAGAATCCAGGATACGAGTTACCGTCAACTTCAGGAGTTTTGGGAGACGGAGCGGATGGTCATTACGTTAGCTTATACTCCAATCTGTGGAACCTGTCAGGTAGCTAAGCGAATGTTAGAAGTCCTCGCAACTTTATTGCCGGATTTAACGTTTACTAAGATTAACCTCAATTATGACGAACAGTTTTCACGGGATTATGAGATTATGTCGGTTCCATGTCTTATCATTTACTGTGACAAAGAGTGTAAAGAAAAAATCTATGCTTTGAATTCAGTTCCATTTTTATATAAAAAGATAACTTCTTACTTATAGTTTGTGATGAAATGCGATTTTCGTGGTAAAATAATACATAATGGGAAATGTATTATAAAGGAAAGAGGGGATGGCGGTGAATTACCCGGAAATAGGGCAAACGATTGAAATACACAGCTATAAACATAATTCCAAAATTCATCGCATTTGGCAGAAGACGACCATTTTGGAGGTATCTAAAGAGGTGGTCATTGGCGCAAATCATAAAACTTTAGTAATGGAATCTGACGGAAGAACTTGGCATACTAGGGAACCGGCAGTGTGTTATTTTTTTACTGAGTATTGGTTTAATGTTTTATGTATGTTACGTAAAGATGGCGTTTATTTTTATTGTAATTTGAGTTCTCCATTTATCTACGACCAAAAAACAATAAAATATATTGACTATGATTTAGATGTAAAAGTATATCCTAGTTTTAAATATGATATTTTAGATGTTGACGAATATCGACGCCATGGTGATGAAATGGGGTATTCATCAGAAGTTAAGTCAATTATTAATCAGCAACTCTCCTTCTTAAAGGAGATGATTGAAAGTAGAAAGGGCCCTTTTGCGCCGGGCTTCGCAGAATATTGGTATGATGTCTATAAAAAACGATTAATAAAAAGGTGAGTGAGAGCATGCGTGATCCACGATTAGAAAAAATAGCGAAAATGTTGCTCGAGTATTCAAATAAAGTTGAATCGGGCCAACATGTTTTGATTAAAGGGAATATTTTGACGAAACCTCTAATGAAAGAATTAATTAAACACACATATCGTCTAGGGGCTTACCCACATGTCGAGTTACTAGATGATGAAATTGGACGTGAAATTTCTTTGGGGAATACAGAGGAACGAATGGAAGAAACAGTTAAATGGAACCTTGAAAAATATAAAGATATCGACGCTTTTATTACAATTATAGCTGATCAAAATGATTCTGAGTACAGTGACGTTCCATCAGAAATTAAAGTGATGCAGGCTAAGGTTGGGAAACCTGTGTCTAATTTAGTTGTTAATACAAAGCAATGGGTGTTATTAAACTATCCTACATTTTCTTTAGCCCAAAAGGCAAAAATGAGTTTAGAACAATTTGAAGATTTTTTATTAGATGTTTGTTTAGTAGACTATTCGAAAATGAATGAGGCTATGAAAGCTCTTAAAGATTTGATGGAAAGAACAGATAAAGTTCGTCTTGTCGCACCAGGAACTGATTTAACCTTTTCCATTAAAGGAATGTCGGCTATTCCATGTGCTGGAGACTGTAATATCCCTGACGGTGAGGTATTTACAGCACCTGTTAAGGATAGTGTGAATGGTGTTATCCAATATAATACGGCGAGTCCGTATCAAGGAACTGTTTTTAATAATGTAAAATTACAGTTTAAAGATGGAAAAATCATTCAGGCAACAGCAGATAATGACGTTGAGCAATTAAACGAAATTTTTAACTCTGATGAAGGGGCTCGCTATGTAGGGGAATTTGCGATAGGGGTCAATCCACTAATCCAACACCCAATGGGAGATATTCTATTTGATGAAAAAATAGATGGAAGTCTCCACTTTACGCCGGGCCAAGCGTATGAGGAAGCTGATAATGGAAACCGATCGGCTATTCACTGGGATTTAGTTTTAATCCAAAGACCGGAATACGGAGGAGGAGCTATTTACTTTGATGATGTCTTAATTCGAGAAAATGGCCGTTTTGTTTTACCAGAATTAGAATGTTTAAATCCCGAAAATCTGATTTAAATAAAGCATATACACACACCTTTTAGATTAGGCCAAGCTGTCTAATGTAAGAGGTGTTTTTTTATAAAAGTATAAAGAGATTAACTGATAAGTGAGGTTATTAGGAGGCGAATAGAAAGGAATGAAGAAAAAAATATATAAAAGGTATTTGACAATTGAGTAGCAAGATGATATTATAGATGAGTCGCCAAAAGAG
>DKYS01000131.1:0-9475 GCA_002493395.1 Turicibacter sp. UBA7094
GTTTCTTTTAGTATGGTTTTTTATGGTGTGAATTATACCAATTACTGTCTTTTTAATCGTTATTTTACGTCTTAATATGAAGAGGTGGAGAAGAAAAAAATCCTATCTTTTTAAAGATAGGATTTTTTTCTATTATCTTTTTAAAAGTTGCTCTGTGGTACGACGATCTTTTGAAGATTGAGTGTATCGTCGCGCTTCTGGTAATGACTTTTTAACTTCTAGGCGTGTATCAGCGACATTACCCGTTCCAAATTCAACGTCTGTTTTATCTTTTATGCTTTGAATCGAAGCATTCATGGGAGATCCCATTTCATTTTTACCCATTGTATATAGCTCCTTTCAAAATTCCAAGTTTTTGTTCGGAATTTTAGTTATAGTATGGATGGCTATTCTTAAAATTATGTATGATAGGAATCTAAATTGTCGAATTTTAACTAAACAAGTCTATGGAAGTTAAGAGAGGTGAAAAAGCTAATGGTGCCCCTTTAAGAAAGGAATGGTTAAAGATAAAACGATATTTAATGTGGGCGTGAAAGGAAGGATTGATGCCTCTTAGTTGAGGAATGGATCTCGACTAGAGGAGAACAAGTCTTAGAAAGAGAAAGAATGATGAAATGGAACGTGATAGTCAAGGAAAAAGGAAAATTTACGGGATCAATCTCATCTTTTTAACCGGTAACTAGTGATAATTACAGGGGGTGATTAATATAATCAAAATGGAAAGGGTATTAAACGACGAATAAGTTTAATCGAAACAAGGAAGTGCCTCCGTTTATAAGAAGAAAGAATGGATAACCACTGTTTGACCGTCTGTAAAAAGGAGGGGTTAATTCATAAACTGAGGTTAACATATCATGCAAATTAAAAAGCTATAGAATGAATCAAATTCGATGAAAGAGGGGATATCGAATGAACCATGTGGAGGTCACCGATCAAAAGGAAAGCCTTAATAAGAAATCAAGGACGAATCGAAATCAATCCAAAAAAGAATCGATGAGTCATATGCCAGAGGGTGCACATAATCTTCTGATGAGAAAGCATTCTAATAATTATCAATATAATTTAGAATATTTAAAAAAATATCGTTTGGAACATGATCAATCGGCACTAGAATGGTTAATTTTTAATAATACAAATTTAGTTCATAAAATTATTGGCCGCTATACGAAGTTTTACCATCATAAATTAGATTACGATGATTTGTTTTCAGTGGGGTTAGAAGGATTAATGAAGGCCATTGAGAAGTTTGATTTTAATTTTGATAATAATTTTTCCACCTATGCCACTTATTGGGTCAAACAGGCCGTGACACGTGCCATTGCCGATGAGGGATTTACGATTCGGATTCCTGTTCATATGTTTGAATCAATCAACCAGGTGATGCGATATGAACAAAAAATTGATCAAGGGGATGAACCGGTTGACGTGACTGATTTGTGTGGAGAGTTAAACATTCCAAAAGAGAAGTATGAGGCAGTTAAACGCGTCCAAACGTATATGTTAAAACCCACGTCGTTAAATGGATTTGTTTCCAAAGAAGATGAAGATACCGAATTACAAGATTTAATCTCGAATGAGAATGAGTTAGTCTCAGAAGGAACCTCACGCCTTTATGACAATCCAGAGAAAAAGGCAATGGATGAGGATTTGAAAAATTACATGGATAAAATGATCCTAAACTTAAATCCACGCGAGCAGTTTGTTATTACCCACCGATTTGGATTAAACGGGGCTGAACGAAAGACACTAGAAGAGATTGGTGCAATTGAGGGTGTGACTCGCGAACGAATTCGTCAAATTGAAGCGAAGGCGATGCGTAAATTACGAACGTTACTTATTCGATATAAAGAGTATTTAGTTCGTTAAATAAAAAAGAAGAGGGAACCAACTGGTAAAGGGTTCCTCTTTTTGTTAAAATGGTAGAATATGAAGAAAGGAACGGGAAATACTAAAAGTAATTGAGAGAAGTACCCGTTTAACAGTTAGATTGCCATTTTAGTTTCATTGAAAGGAGGAGAGTGGCATGATTAAAAAAGTAGAGAAAAAAACATTAGGAACCGCCTATCATCCCTCACTCCAAAGTCTTTTTCACCTATACAAAAAAAATCATCCCGAATCGGCCATGCGATTTCAACCGATTCGCACCATTAATGATGACATCTTACATCCAGGCTATGGGCATCACTTTCACCCACACAAGGAAATTGAAATTTTTACTTTTATTTTAGAAGGGGAATTAACCTACACCTTGAAAGGAAAAGGGGGGCATTGCTTACGTCGAGGAGATATGTCTTATTTAACGTCAGGTAGTGGCATTGAACATAGCGAATTTAATTGGGCAGATGTCCCACTGCGAATGATTCAAGTCTGGATGAAACCGCGTGAGAAAAAGTTAACGCCGAACATTCAGTATGCGACCTATCAAGAGACTCGTCATGTCAATCAGTGGTTTTTAATTGCTTCGGCGGGGGGAGAAGGTCCTATTCACATCCAACAATCCATCCAAATTTGGATGCTCAAACAAGAGTCTAAGAAGCAGACTCAATTTTCTCTTGAACAAAATGAACAAGCGTATTTGGTCCAATTGGAAGGGGAATCGACGGTTAACGGTGAGACGTTATTAACTTGTGATGGATTAGAGGTTTATGGTGAAAAGATTCGAGTTGTTACTGAAACAAACGCTCTGTTGATGATGATTGTGATGCCCGCTTATGAGAGACTTTAGCTTTTAAGATTAGCGGGATTTGTCACGAGTTGTATGAGATTTAGTGAGGGGAAATGAAAAAAAGAACAGTTTAAAACAGAAGAATATTGTCAAAAAAGTACGATATCCGTTTTTTTATTTTCTAAAATATGATAAAATTTAGGAGTCAATCGCTCGCTTAAATACGCTAGCTTTTGAATGAAAAATTAAAATTCGATGTCTTTTGGACAGGGTCGATGAAATTTAATAAAATGTTTCGATAAGAAAGGATGAAACCTATGAAAGTACTAGTAACTGGAGGAGCAGGGTATATTGGACGCACCGTTGTTTCTGCTCTTGAAGAACACGGACATACGCCAATTATTTTAGATTCATTAGTGACGGGGCGTAAAGAGTTTACAGAAGGGAAAATCTTTTATCAAGGAGATATTGCGGATCGTCAAGTAGTAGAAAAAATCTTTACAGATCACCCAGAAATTAAACACTGTATTCATTTTGCAGCGTTAATCGTTGTTCCAGATTCAGTTGCGAATCCTTATGAATATTACAAAGAAAATGTAGCAAAATCATTAGACTTATTTAAAAATTTACACGAATTTGGATGCGATAATATTGTCTTTTCTTCTTCGGCTTCTGTGTATGATGTCGTGCCAGGATTTAAAGTGACAGAGGAGTCTCCATTAAAACCATCTTGTCCATACGCACGAACAAAATATATGATGGAAATGGTGTTACAAGATTTCTGTTACGCTTATGGAATGCATGGAATTGCGCTTCGATACTTTAATCCGATCGGAGCTGATCCTAAATTACGTTCGGGATCTCATGTTCAGTTCCCATCGCACGTATTAGCTAAATTATTAGAGGCGGCTTCAAGCGATGAAACAATCTTTAATATTACGGGAGTTAATTGGCCAACACGTGATGGTTCTGGAATTCGTGACTATATCCACGTCTGGGATTTAGCGATGGCACATGTTAAAGCGTTAGAAAACTTTGATTATGCGTTTGCTCATGCAGATAATCCAAATGATCCTTATTTAGTAATCAATTTAGGAACAGGTAATGGGGTAACAGTGAAAGAGCTAGTTTCAATTTTTGAATCTGTTTTAGGGCGTGAAGTGAACAAGAAAGAAACAGATCCTCGTTCAGGAGACGTTGCAGGAGCTTACGCAAGTTGCGAACGCGCGAAAAAATTAATCGATTGGGAAGCGAAATACTCGATTGAGGATGGAATTCGTGATGCGTTCCGTTGGGATGAAATTCGCGAAACCATTTTAAACTATAATTAATTAAAAGAGTCTAAAACAATCCCCCTAATGGCATTAGGGGGATTATATTTGGGGTGAGTGATGAAGCGTCGATTTAAATGGTTTTTATTATTGATATGGATGGTTGTCATCTTTTTATTTTCGCAACAAACGGGTCAGCAATCGAGTGAAAGTAGTGGAATGGTTGAAAAACTCTTATCCATCTTTCCGTTTTTACCGGATGAAATTTTTGGATTGGAGCTTCAATTTTTAATTCGGAAGGCGGCCCATTTCACGGAATACTTTATTTTGTATTTGTTGATGTTTGCCGTATTAATGGAATATTTTACTTTAAAACGGGTATTGATTTATGCCTTAATTGGGGTCTTTTTATATGCCTGTACGGATGAATGGCATCAACAATTTGTTCCAGGGCGTGTGAGTGCATTTAAAGATGTTTGTATTGATACGTCGGGTGGAGTGGTTGCAATGGGGTTTATTGCATTGACGCACTATCTTCAAATAAACAATAAAAGGGCTTAAAGGATTAATTCTTTGAGCCCTTTTATTGGTCAGATGGCGGACAGCAAGAGAGAACTTGGTCCTGTAATTTGGCGAGCGCCTCTTTAAGTTCTTTGACTTCATTTTGAAGCTCTTCTTTTTCGATGGCGTCGATTTTTTCTTGGCGTCGATCGTTTAGTTCCTGTAAATAGGCCCCTTGTTCGGCAATATATTCAATATTGGTCGCAATGACCTCTAAAAAGTTGCCGATAGCTTCTTGCTCTTCAGGGTATTTTGCCTCCATTGCGATAAAGATGGCGATAATATAGCCTAGGGTGATTAATGAATAAGGATCAAGTGACAGTAAAAAGGGAAGGAACCGGGGACATTCAGGTGGAACTTTGTCCTCTGCTTCAAGTGTTTCTTCGTCATTTTTTCCGAGCCCTTCATCCGTTGTTTCATCGAAAAAAAAGGGAGATGGCGGAGGCGGTGGGGGTGGGGGAGAAAAGGCTTGTCTCATCGATGGGATCCTCCTTTGGAAAAAGTTAAACTTAATATATACTTATGTGAAAATGCCGGGGGTGTTCCTTTGATTGGCTGTTGAGGAGGCATAAGCCGATAAATTTATAGGTGTTGCTTACGTATGAATCGAAGGAAGCTGGGTAAACTAATAATAATTATGTTTTAAAGGAGGCTTATTCGTGAAGAAAATATTGATTTTATTTTCTCTTACCTTATTCGTTGTGCTAACAGGGTGTCAAAGTCAAAAAGAATCAAAAGTTTTTCAAACGCTTAATGAGCATATTAAGGAACAAAATACGTGTAATCAATGCTATGAATCTTTAACTGAATTGATGAGTCAAGAGACAGCTGTTTATAATAATTTGATCGAGCAAGGGTTTGATGATATGGAAGCGATAAAACCAGTCGTTGAAGAAGGGCGTAAACTCGTTGGGGAGATTAAAACGCAGTTAGCGTCTTATCAAGATTGTGTTCTAACAGCGAGTTTGGATCAAAAAGAGCTAGGAACGATTGAAAGTGACGAATTAAATCAACTCGTCTTAAAGTATCACGATTATGAGACAGCACTTGTGAAATATATTGAAGCCTTGCTTTCATTAAATGAGGCACAACAGAGTTTTTATGATGGAATAAATGATCAAGTGAAGATTACGACGCTTGATGAACGCATCACCTTAATTAATTCAGCTATTGATGAAGCAAATACTTGTTCAATTAATCAGCAAGAGGCATTAGAGGCTTTTAATCAGTCTTATAAAGAATATGGTAAAATAAACTAGGGGAATCCCCCTATTAAATTATTCAAGTGGAAGGGAAGTGGCTAGGTAGCGTATTACCTAGTCTGATGAAGAAGAATGAAGACGATTTTAGCGAAAACACAACAACATTTTGTAGATGCATTAAGCATCCGAATCGCCGTCTTTATCGGCGAACAGTCGGTTCCTATTTCAGAAGAAATCGATGAGGATGACCGTTTTGTTCCTATATTTGTTATTTATGAGAATGACCAGGCATTGGGAACAGCCCGGGTCCTTACAAAAGAGAAAGGGATTTATAAGATTGGTCGTGTAGCTGTTAGGAAAGAGGCCCGAGGGCAAGGGGTTGGAAAGCAGCTGATGCTCGATGTGATGGATTATATCAAAGAGCAGAAGTTAGCGAAGGAAATTCGATTGGATGCCCAAGTTTCGGCGCTTCCTTTTTATGAAGGCTTAGGCTTCCAAGCTTATGGCGAGGTTTTTCAAGACGCGGGAATTGACCATATCGCCATGGTATATCACCTATAATTCTTAACTAAACAGCGACATAAAAAAGAAGAGTTCACCTTTAAAGTGGGAACTCTTCTTTTTTTATGCAAATGTTAATTGTAACGCGGGTTCTAATGTAGATTCGTTAGATTCCTCAGGCAACTCTAGATGATATTTTTCCAATTTTGGTTCATTATTAATCGTTTGTATAAAATCCTCATATTGGCTTCCGGACTGAACCATGACCTCGAGGTAAGCGAGAACTTCGCTTTCAGATAAAGGGCGTAACGTATATTCAAGAACATCTTGTTCTTGTCCATGAGCAAATGTAATGTTGTATTCGATCATCGTACGGGCGATGACATGTGATGAAGTAATAAAGCCAACGTAGTCTAAGCCTAAGTCGGGACGATGGATATCTTTATTTTTAAATTCGATCTTTTGTACAAATTGATAATTTTCAAAAATTGGACGTGGTGTTAACATAGAATCTACTCCTCTGCTAGAAATGTGTTACCGGTTATATAAATAGTGTAACCCATCTCTTTTAATAAAAAAGGAGAAAAAAGACGATAACCCCCTCATTATTGCCAACAAAATCCGACAGTAATAAGGGGGTTAAGAAAGATTATAGGATTAAATTATTCACCTGCAACAGCTAATGAGTGAATGAGAAGGGTTGGGGATCCAATGGTTGAAGGACCAAATGCTAAATCGTTTCCGATTTGTTCAATATCTTTTAATAAATCAAAGAAATTACCGGCGATCGTCATTTCGTGAACAGGTCGTGTGAGCTGGCCTTCTTCAATTAAAAATCCATTAGCTGATAAAGAGAAGTCTCCTGAAATGGCATTAAGCCCACAATGAAGTCCTTGCACATCTGTGATATAAATCCCATTAGATGCTGTTTTTAAAAGGTCGTTTAATGAGGCATCTTGAGGTTTAATATACATATTACTTGGGGAAATGTTAACCGAGCTTTTAAAGCTTGCTCGTGAGGCATTTCCTGTAGAAGTCGTTTGAAAAACCTTTGCCGTTGTTAATGAATGTAAATAAGTTTGTAAAATCCCGTTTGTAATAATTTCTTTTTTATAGGTTGCGACTCCCTCGCCATCAAAGGCAGAGCTCCCAAGCCCATTTGGAAGATGGGGGTCATCGATAAGGGTTACAAGCGAATTAGCAACTTGTTTCCCAAGTTGATCTTTTAATCGAGAGAGGTCTTTTAAAACAGCGTCAGCTGAGAAGATTCCGCTCATGGCTTCTAAAATATCACTTGCTACGAGATTTTTTAAGACAATCGGATAAGTTCCAGATTTTACTTTCGTCGAACCAAGTTGGGCGAGGGCAGAATCCACGATTTTTTTAGCAAAAGATTTGGCTTCATAGTCATTAAAGTCCGTGCTAATAATAAAGTCACCATCATTTTTATTTTCACCATTTTCAGAAACTAGGACGCTGACATAAGCGTAGGCAAAGTTTTGACGTTCACTGACGTCAAGACCTTTTGTATTTTTAAGCATGACTTCGGTTGATCCATTTGAAAAAGAGCAGTAATCAACAGATTTGACTCGAGAATCTAGGGCTAAACATTCTCTTTCAACTGCTTTTAAAAAGTTAATTTTTTCTAGAGCGGTGACGTCATTAAAAGAATCTTGGTAAAGATCAAGTGAAACATAGTCTTTATCGCCGGCGTAAAGTTCCTCGTTTTCTTCTTTTTCAATGACTGAGGCATTTTCAATGACGCTATTAATGATGAATGGAATTGAAGAATCGTCACATTTCTCAGTATAGGTATAGCCCATTTTTCCCTCATAAACTCCGCGAAATGAGAGTCCTTGTGTTTTTGAGACCGAGTAGGCATCAACATTTTGTTCAAATACTTTACAAGAAAAATTGTCGTTTTTAACGACGTAGACTTCCATGTCCGTTAATCCGGCGTCGTATCCCGCTTTAAATAGTAAATTAAAATTAATCATCGTTTATTCCCCCTTTGCACCACCAACGGTAATTTCTTTAACACGAATGGCTGGTTGACCGACATCTGTTGGAATAGAGCCGCTGGCTGCTCCACACATTCCCTGGGCACGGGCTAAATTGTTACCAACCATATCAATTTGATGTAAGATTTCAGGACCATTTCCGATTAACATCGCTCCACGGATGGGTTCCTCAATTTTTCCATTGCGGATGATGTATCCTTCATTAACCGCAAAATTAAAATCGCCCGTTCCTGGGTTAACGGAACCGCCACCCATACTTTTGGCATAGAGTCCATATTCGGTATTTTTAATCATCTCATCTAAGGTATGAGAGCCATTAGCAATAAACGTATTTGTCATGCGAGAGGTTGGGGCAAATCGATAATTTTGACGTCGTCCCGAACCTGTCGATGGCATGTTCATTCGACGACCATTGAGTTTATCAATCATATAACTTTTTAATACCCCGTTTTCAATTAAAACTTTACGTTGAGTCGGCGTTCCTTCGTCGTCTACGTTCAAGGATCCCCATGCATTTTTAATGGTTCCATCGTCAATCGCTGTGACGACGGGACTTGCAATTTGCTCTCCTAATTTATTAGAGAAAACCGAAAGTCCCTTAGCAACTGAGCTGGCTTCTAATCCGTGTCCGCATGCTTCGTGGAAAATGACACCACCAAATCCATTATCCATGACGACTGGCATTTTCCCGCTTGGGCAAAGTCCAGCATTTAACATGGTTACCGCCTGACGAGCAGCATCTTTAGCGAAGAAGTCAGTGTCTAAGTTTTCAACAAATTCAAAGCCTTGTAAGGCACCTGGACCATAAGTTCCTGTTTGCATTTCAGATCCATTAGAGGCCACTGCACGAATGGATAGACGAGTATAAACACGTGTATCTTCAACAAGTGTTCCTTCCGTATTGGCAATCAGAACATGCTGTTTTCGTTCAGATAATCCGGCTGCACTTTGGCTAATTGATGGATGATAATCTTTCATGACTTGACTGATTTGACGTAGTTTTTCAACGCGACGTGAGGCGGGAACCTCGTTTAAATCTGTCTGAATGAGGTGTTGGTTCACAATGTTTTGACGAACTAAATTTAACGGTTTTGTTAAAATAGTTCCTGTTAGAGCCGATGCAATCTCGCGCGCTGTTTTCAGTAGGTTATCACGTGAGGCATCATTGGTGTAGCCATAAACCGAATTTGTCCCTTGAAAAAGGCGAATTCCGATTCCAAAGTCTTGTCCACGATTTGCCTTATCGACTTTACC
>DKYS01000131.1:9805-12942 GCA_002493395.1 Turicibacter sp. UBA7094
TAAGACATGGCCTCGTCTAAAACATCTTTAATTAACGCTTCATTTAGCATAGGTTTATACCCCCTTTTATGTATTTTTACTTATTATACCATATTATGGATAGAAAACTAGGCGCTTTACAGATCAAATAAATAGGGAGGCTAATTCAACTTAGATAAATAGAGATTGTTTATCTTATATAAGGTGATGATGTTAGTCGGGAAGACAAAAAAGTTTAGATAAAAGAAGTCGTGAGGTAAGAAGCTTAAGAGGTTGATACTATGCAATCTTTTTGTTTTATAGGTGGAATAGAGGTTAAGCCAAAGGAGCATAATAAATTAAAGTTTATAAACGAAGGGTCATTGGAGTATGGAAAGTGGGTGAGTGAATAACAATGATTCATTATGTTTGGTTTATCATAGGATTCGGCATGAGCCTTTTTTGTGTCGGATTATTAATGATTCGCTATTTACATCGGAAGGAGTAAATTCACGCGTCAGAGTAATGTATTGTATGGGATTATGGTTAGATAGAATCCTTCGCTTCATGGAAACCCTTTTCTTGGGACAGTCAAAAAATAGGAGAAATCATTGGATAAAATTGTTTAATATTGATGATTTATTCAAAATAATAATTGAATAGAAAACCGTTTACTTATATAATAAAAAGAAGTTTGATAGCAAATATTAGAGGGGATAATAAACTAGGCTGGGAACTGATTTATGGTTACGGAGGGGGAAAGTATGTTTACTTGTCAGGAAATTAAATCATTTAATGCACTAGAATTAGAGGTTTATAATTATATTATGAGACATCAAGAGCAGGTCGTGGAGATGAAGATAAGGGAATTGGCAGATGCTATCCATGTATCGACGACAACTATTTTACGTTTTTGTAAGAAAATTGGATGCAACGGCTATTCTGAATTTAAATTAAAATATAGGATGTATTTGGATCAAGGAGCTAATCAGACACAATCTGCCGATACTACAATCTTATTAGATTTTATGAATCGTGCGGAATCAGAAGAGTTTAATCAAAAATTAGATGAGGTGGCAGGTTTAATTTACTACGCACAAAAAGTTATTTTTATTGGTATTGGAAATTCAGGGATATTAGCTAAATATGGTGCCCGATATCTTTCAGGAGTCGGAAAGTTAGCTCAGTATATTGATGACCCATTTTATCCAGTACCTCCCGGATATTATGATGCATCCGTTATTATTGCGCTCTCTGTTTCTGGAGAAAGTAATGAAACCATTAACCAGCTAAAACGGTTTACTGGTTTTAACTGTGCAACCGTTGCTATTACTAGTAGTGAAAAAAGCACGATTTCAAAAATTTCTGATTTGACGATTAATTATTACTTTCCTTTAGAGCGACTATCTTTAGGGTTTGATTTAACAACTCAAGTACCAGTCCTATATATTTTAGAAAAATTAGGTAGAAGGGTTCAATCACTTTCTTTTAACGATGGTGTATGAAAAATTCTTTTTTAATAGGCACCCTACATTTAGGATTTTAAATCTAAGAGGTAGGGTGTTTTTTTGATACAAAAGGTGACGTTCTTGTTTTTTTTATGTAACAAGTTCCTAAAAATGCTAACTGTTACGTTGAACTTGTAAAGTGTTGCTAAAAATGTAAGCGCTTGTTATTATAGGGGTGTAGGAAGAAATTAATGATACTTGGGAGGGGAAAGTTTATGTCTAGTTCATTTGGAAAAGATTTTTTATGGGGAGGTGCTGTAGCTGCTCATCAACTTGAGGGTGCGTGGAATAAAGCAGGAAAAGGGATTAGTATTGCAGATGTTATGACAGCAGGTTCGCACGACGTTCGTCGAGAAATTACTGATGGAGTGTTGGAGGGAAAGTATTATCCTAATCATACAGGGATTGATTTTTATTCGCGATATAAAGAGGATATTGCCTTATTTGCTGAAATGGGTTTCAAGTGTTTTAGAACATCGATTGCTTGGTCAAGAATTTTTCCAAATGGAGATGAGTTAGAGCCAAATGAAGCGGGATTAAGGTTTTATGATGATTTATTTGATGAATTATTGAAGTATCAAATTGAACCGATTATTACACTTTCCCATTTTGAGATGCCTTATTATTTAGTAAAAGAGTATGGAGGTTTTAGGAATAGAAAGTGTATTGATTTCTTTGTAAGATATGCTGAAACAGTTATGAGACGGTATAAGGACAAGGTAAAATACTGGATGACGTTTAATGAGATTAATAACCAGGCCGATTTTGAAGAGGATATATTTCCTTTTTGTAACTCAGGAATTTTGTTTCATGAGGGGGACAATCGTGAGGAGGTCGTTTATCAGGCAGTACACCACGAATTAGTGGCAAGTGCTAGGGTAGTAAAAATAGGACATCAAATAAATCCAAATTTTAAAATCGGGTGTATGATGGCGATGGTTCCCCTTTATCCGTATTCATGTCATCCAGAGGATGTCATGCTTTGTGAAGAAGAGATGCGAAAACGTTGGTATTATGCTGATGTTCATTGCCGAGGTGCTTATGGAAACTATGCAAAGAAATGGTGGAAACGTAAAGGTCTAAATATTGTAATGGAACCAGGAGATGAACAAATTTTAAAAGAGGGAACGGTCGACTTTATTGGGCTAAGTTATTATATGTCCGGAGCCATAAAGGCTCATTTAGAGAATAAGGGAGATGGAGCATTTAAAAATTTTATTAAAAACCCGTATATACAAGAATCAGATTGGGGATGGCAAATAGATCCAGTAGGACTAAGATATACATTAAATCTTCTTTATGATCGATACCAGCTTCCTTTATTTATTGTTGAAAATGGGTTTGGTGCAGTGGATCAACAATTAGAGTCTGGTGAAATAAGAGATGATTATCGAATTGAATATTTAAAAACTCATATAAGGGAGTTACAAAAGGCTATCGAATTAGACGGAGTTGATGTTATTGGATATACGCCTTGGGGATGTATTGATTTAATCTCATTTGGAACAGGTGAAATGAAAAAACGTTATGGTTTTATTTACGTTGATCGTGATAATGAAGGAAATGGAACATTAGCTCGATATAAAAAGTTATCATTTAATTGGTATCAGCAAGTTATCAAAAGTAATGGAACCGTACTTTAATAGGGGGGAAAATAGTGAAGGGAAATGA
>DKYS01000032.1:0-7659 GCA_002493395.1 Turicibacter sp. UBA7094
TTGGAGGCCAAAATAGACATGTTTATATTACCCGCTTACCATGTTTATATTACGCGCTTGCTTAAAAACTATAAAATAAAAAGGAGGATAATAGAAAGATTCTATCTCCTCCACTTTTAATTCTATCCATCTTGAAATCACGCCATTTACTGTAGTTTATTATGCCTAATGCGATTAATTTTCTTCCATTGATGCTTATGCTTACGATATCCAATCAAAGCACTAAATCGATACAAGGAAATCAATTGTCGATAACCAAAATTCTCTATCAAACTAAATAAAATTAACTTAATTCGTGCCCGTAACGATAGCGACTCCCTAAACATATACTCCTCGAATTTTATCGCCATAATAGATAAACCCGTATTATAAAAAACATAGATTAACATAAAAGTTAAAAAGAAGGTCATGTTTAAAAAACCAGCAAAAAAGGCAAGAACAATAATGATAATTCCTAAACTATCAAATACGCATGACATCATCTCATAGATAAAAAAGTATGTAAAGGAAAAGAATCCCGTTAAGCCGTATTGAGGATTTAATGCCATTTGCCGATGATTAAACATCGAAGTCATTAAACCAATTTGCCACCTTCTCCTCTGATTCTTCAAATCCTTTAGTTTAGATGGAACTTGAGACCAACAAACCGCATAAGGTTCGTAACTAATTTGATAAGGAATCTGATTTTGGCGATAAAAAGAATGTAATTTTAATACCAAATCCATATCTTCGCCAATACTTTTAGTATCATATCCTCCAACAGAGATGACGGCATCCTTACGAAAAAGACCAAATGCACCAGAAATAATTAAATTACCATTAAATAAATTTAACCAGACCCTCGTATTTAAAAACACCCGGTAATATTCGATGAGCTGCATCATCACGATAAATCGTTTTGGAGTCAAATATTTAACGACTCGCCCTCTATCTAATATTACCTGGTTAGAAACTTTAATATTACCACCAACAGCTACCGTTCGATTATCCCGATTAAATGGCATTACAATTTCACGAAGAGAATCATATTGTAAAATTGAGTCGGCATCCAACGACGTAATTAACGGATATCTTGCTAAATTAATTCCCATATTTAAAGCATCAGCTTTCCCACCATTTACCTTATTAACGAGGGTTAACTTAATCTTCTCATTAATGATTCCCTCATAAATATCAATCTCACTTTGGCAAGGTACAACCCTACGAATCGGACGATTGACACGTTTTAACTTAAAATGTTCTTGAACCAAATCACCTGTTCGATCCTTAGATCCATCGTTAATAACAATGACCTCAAACTCTGGATAATCTAAATATAAGTTAGACTCAATACAATCTATAATAGTCTGTTCCTCATTATAGGCAGGAACCAATATTGATATTGGTAATAAACTATCCTCATTCTTTGAATCTATCTCATGTTGATATTTCCGATAAGATTGATTTTTTTCAATAACAAAGATGGCAGAGAGAGTGGAAATAAAAAATATAATAGCGTAAATGGCAATATATATCATGAAAAAATTATTAATACTATCAACCAAAAACTCTAACACTGCACCGCCCCCTTATTGAAAAGATTTTTCCTTTAAGGATAATGCATATTGCAAAATATCCCTTGAATAATAATCCTTTGATTGTAAAATATATTCTTTTATTCGTTGATTGATATTAAAGTTACAAAGGGCCATGGCCGAGTTAAAACGAACATGCCAATTAGAATCACCCGTAGCTATAAATAACTGATTAATAACATCTTCCTCAGAGAAATACTGCAAGGCCTTAGCACTTAACACACGGTACTCCCATTCATTATGCTTTAAATAATCTAATAGTATTGATTTACTCTCTAAATTCGGATGATTCGCAAAATATTTGATAATACTTAAACAGATTTCCTTGTGAGAATCTCTGCCTTCCGATAAAATTTCACAGAGTTTCTTTTCAACCATTGGACATGGAACAACGGTAAAATACTGAATCAATAAGAGTTGAAAATCATCTTCAGCCTCTTTAAAGTTTCTTATTAAAAAACGATTTAATTCATCGTAATCTCCACTAAACTGTTGCATAATACCTATTAGCACTTTATTATTATATAATTCAAAATCTTTATAGCTACTAGTCAAGGCCTTAGCAAAAATCGAACTATTTCCAATTTGAGCTAAGGAGGTTAAAACGTTCAATTTTAAATACATAGAGTTTTTATTCAACTTTTTTAATAACCATTGATTGATAAAGGGTAAATCCATTTGATAGTACCCGAAGAGTTTGGCAAGCTTTAACTCTTCAATTTCACCCTTTCTCTTATCCAATTTAATCACTCGCTGTAAAAAGCCAATATAAATTTCTACATAGACTTTAAGGATAGGCCTATATTCCTCTATCAGAAATAACTCTTCAATTACTCGATTAAATAAATCAAAATAAATATTACTTTTTAAACATTTCTCAGTTTGGTCGATTGTTTCTTGACTTAACCGATTTCCCATCCTTAATGTATCAAATTGCTCTCTAATTTCAACTTTAAAAGAGGCATGCTTCATTAATTGCTTCTGATAGCGCTGATCCTTTCGAATTCTATAAGATAAGTAAAGCCTCATACAAAAGATTAAATAAATAAAAAAGGTAATCATTAAGGAAATGATAAAGACCTGCATCTCACCGCGTCCTTTCTATTTGTCCCTAAATTCATTTTGTAATAGCGTATAGGCAAGTTTTAATCGTGATTTATATGTTGGATTAACCCATGGCATTAAACGATATTTTTCAGATGGTAATCGAACACTCGAATGATCTGCTTCCACTACCGTCAATCCAATATTTAAATGATTAATAGACATGGAATGAATTCCAAATCGCTGATAATAGTCGTCATGAATTTTTAAATTAGTAGGATCACTAAAGTTTAAAAGTCCCCATGGGATTTTTATCTCTATATAGTTATCTCCCACATAATAATTAGCCAGGGAATTAAATTGATTGGAATTCGGATTAGCATTCCCCTCAATTAATCGTCCTGCTTCTTGTACAATAGCCTCCTCAAATTCTTTTATTTCCTGATTATATGCTTTCGACTTAACCTCGATTAAAATAGGCGTGAACTCATCCATATCCGGAAGAACTTTAATTTCATCGGGATGGATTTGTAAATTCGTTCGCTCCTTTAAAAATTCATACGTGTGATAATAACGTTGAACTAATAGACGACTTTGATTATTAGGATTAATATTAATGACAAAGTCTACCGGATCTTCAAAGGTCAATCCCTTCTCCGTATAAGATTTAGTTCCTGAATTAGGAGTCACATCTAAATCAATCCAATAACTTGACTGATTATTTATTTGCTCTTCTGACTGAATAAGAAAAAAGATTCCCTCTTCATCCGTCTTTACAGATAAGGTTAATCCATCGTGGGTGGATAAAACATTTTTATCTTTCCACTCATCTATTTGGTGATCAGGATAGTCAGTTGAAGCATCAAAGGTATAAATTCCCCTCGATTGTAAATCCGTTAATTTATTTGGCCAGTAAGGGCTACGATCGAGGATAACCCGATCAACTGTCGTAAAGGATGTTCGATCCCATCGATCTTGCCACTCAGACAAACAAGAGCCCAAAATAGATAATTGTCGAAGTGTGCGATAAATAGTAACCAGGCCTTCCGCCTGTTCTCTTTCATTAATCCCTAATAACTGTCCCGACATCTCCTCATAAACTACCTTTGCCGAGGGAAGACTATACTCCGCTATCATAATCGGTATTTCATGAAACCTTTGTAAATCCGTTATCACTTCTCTTATGGACTCTCCCATTTTATCACTATAAACCGGATATAAATAATACGATGCAAAATAGCCACTTTTTAGCTTTTGCGTCGGTTTAATCTCATTTAAATCAACAACAGGCTTAATATTTCGCTTAGTTGTTTGGCCAATATATTTTTCTGACTCTGCGTTTAATTGACTATTTTTATAAACTAAAAAATCCTCTATATTAGACCCTACGACCGTCACCAAATGTTGAATTCCATAACGTTGAACCTCATAACTAACTAATTTATCCATAAGTTTAGCTAACAATCCCTCAACATTAGACGCCGAATCCGATGTATAAAAATAATCCCCTTCATACGCGTACGACTCATTCATAATATCCGAAAAAATAACATCCTGATTTGCCCATTCCATACCTAGACTATATCCTATTAAGTAAGATGAAAGATTCACCCCTTTTTGTAAAGAAACACCAAGATCATTACCTGGATACGCCCCGCCGTACATAAAATCAATGATTTTCTTTATCTTACCCATATAAGACTGCTCTAATTGCTGAAGATCGGCACCATCCGCTAATGCAACGTCATCCATATAAATTCCTTGTAAAAGATAAAGAGGCTCCTGCCGGTTTTCATTAAATTTGTCCAATGCCTTGTAAAAATTTAGTGGCATTAAATCTGGTACCCTTAAAACCGTTACGCCTAACTCTTGAATTAACTGCAACCACTCTAAATAAGTTTCTTCTCCTAAATCTACTTCATTAGGAAAACTACCAGGAAGTGCTGAAGTAACATTCATTCCAATAAATTGAAAAGGAGTCGTTTCTTTATTAAATGAAGTATATAGTTGCCCATCTCTAATAGTAAATGGGCTCTCATCACCTCCACCATTATTTAAAAAGGGAGGAATAATCCTAAGGAATATTAGAAAAAAGAGGGCAAAAACAAGGGTACTCAAAATAAGAAATCTTTTCATAATCTCTCCTCCTCTCCTACTCTGCCCATTTTAAAAGACTATCAATATTTTTATCAATCCAAGCACCACGCTCACGAATAAATAGCTTAAGCTTCGCAATCTCCTCATCATAATTATTAGCTCGATTTTCAACTTCGGCAGTATATTGTGGATGTTCCCTAAAAAAATTCAACAATGCGTCAACATCATTTTCGTAAGGTCGGATAATGGAGTAATACTTTTTAAGCATTTCAGATTGATTACATAACTCAACAGGCCACTTTTCAAAATTACGCTCAATCGCTTCCCCCAATTCACTGACATAATCATCAATCTGTTGAATAAGATAATCATCACTTAAATAGGTTAAGCGAAGTTGGTGGTAACGGCTAATAACTTGATTCACAAATTTTTTATCTTTTAATAACTCACTAAACCACGCTGTTTGAGGCATATAAAACCCCGTTTCGTCATAATAAGGGAATAAATGCGTACTATTTCCCATGGCTGAGTCAAAATCCCAAACAGGACCCGCTTTAATCTTCTCTCCATAATCCTTGTGTAAGTACGTACTAAAAATACCCGCATCTGTATTCTTAAAAAATTCATTTATAATAAAATAATCGACAAATGAATCCACATCGATATAGGCTGCATACCCCTCTTGCGGGTCATCGAAACGATCTGAATACAAAACTCGTTCAAATTCACTAACCGTTTGGGTAATATAATTTTTTTTCTCGTCTGTTAAATTTGTTTTAGGGTACTCTACAACCATATTGTAATCGTAGAGATATGTTTCAAACCCATAGTTATCTAATAGTATATCTGTAAGCTTTAAACGATTTCTCGCTACAATAAAACTTGTTTCAGAAGAGGCCGATTGAGTTTTAGAAATATTAATTCGTTTATCATGGCGTTCTATCTTTTCAACCAGTAAATAAATCCCCTTATAGTGCTGTGAAGAAAGTGGCTGATTATCATCAACTAAGTAAACCTCACAAAATTTAACACGGGGGGCGTATTGCATGATTTTACCAGAAATATCATAGGCTAATTTATTTCGCAATAAAGACTGGTCTTCAAAAGAGGCATTTAGAATCCACTTTGCACTTTTAGGCATTCCTAATAAGGAAGTCTCTTTTTCATCCCCGTTTTTGTTTAAAAACGTCAGACTATACTGCTTTTTAGGAAGAAGCCGGGACGTATTCCCCCTCACGCCAATATCGACCATTGCCTCAACCTTTGCCTTTAAATCTCCGTTTTTAAAATTTTCAGGAAGGTAAAGACTAAATTCAGCTAAAATACTCTCTCCCAAACTCTCTCCCTTTCTTACGTAATGAACTTCTTCTCCATTTGTATCTATTACAACAATCGGCAAATCCGAATGTTGTAGGACATCGCCAGGTAAGCCTAAGGTTGATTTAATTTGCTTCTGTTTTTTCTGATCTAATTTATCAATACCTTCGACCATCACCAGGCAACTTATCATTAAAAATAACAGAACCATCATAAATGCGACTAATTTTTTCATCGTCATGCTCCTAGCCAATGGTTTCCCCATTTTGCGCCACTATATTTACGCTTTGAACGCCCTCAATTCGATAGAATTGATCAAGCATTGTTTGTTGCATCTCATTTTTCAGGGTGATTTGATAAACCATTTCAATGCTTTGCGTCGTAGTATTTTTACCACGTAATTGTGCCCCTTTGAATTGTTTAAACAAATAAGACATGACCTCATGTTCACATCGGTTTTCTCCGCGAATAATCAACAAATATCTATTCTCTACCCCAAACTTTCCAAAACTAAACAAAATGAGAACAGTCGCTAGAAAAATAGATCCCATTAAAGCTATAGCATAGTTTTGCGTTCCTGCACAAAGTCCAATTCCAATACACCAGAAAATGTAGGCTGTATCCCGGGGATCCTTAATAGCCGTTCTAAAACGAACGATAGATAATGCCCCAACCATCCCCAGAGATAGCGAGATATCACTTTTAATAACAATCATTACCATCGTTGTTACTAACGTTAACATCACCAACGAAACATTAAATTTACGATTATATAATACTCCACTAAATGTAAACTTATAAGTCCAAAAGACAACCATCGATAATAATAAAGAAATAATTAGAATCTCGAATGCCTCAAATAAATTTACCTCTCCACTACGTGTCACCAAATATTCATACAATGTCTCTTTCATTTCTCTTCCTCCTAAAATTTATGCTAAATACTGATCAAACAATGACCTTGAAACGCAATACTTACTCAAAGATTGATTAATCGTATCGCGCCCCCGTAAAACTTCCGCAATCCAACAAAATAAATCACCATTAAACTTAACCTCTAAAATGGCATGATAAGTTGTAAACGCCGGTACCATCGGAATATTTTCAGAAAATATATCAAAATTTGTTTCACTACTTCTTATGTTACTATCTAACGTAAGTCGAATATTATTCTCCTCATGGTAGAAGGCGCGACGATCATAATCAATGAGAACAACAGGTCGGTATTGTCCAAGTGTCATAATATTGTAAATCGTTTGTGCTGTTTTTTCCTTATACTTTAAAAGAACGTCATATTGACACTTAATGAGCGATTTAGCGTCATCCGACGAAATCCAAACCGTTTCTTTCACCTGATTAACATTAATTTTCCGCTTTAATTCTAACTTCACTCGATTTGTATTTACATCATATAAGCGAAGACGTATTTTCTTTCTCACCTCTTCACCGTTCATTTTGCTGTAATAATCGTCATCCGTAAAGGTATCGAAATATAAACTGCGAATCGTATATCCCCCGTTTTTTGAATGTGGGTCACTTTTTAAAATTTTGTTAAATAAATTTAAATAACGATAATAATCCGAATCACTAATAGAATATTTAATCTCTCTCCTATTAACAACAATCA
>DKYS01000032.1:7925-10641 GCA_002493395.1 Turicibacter sp. UBA7094
CTCTCTCCTATTAACAACAATCAAAAAAATCACTCCTCTACTAATTACTTTATAAATCTTTTAATTTAGTAAACTTAAAGTCCCTAAGTATAATACTTATAGGCTCCGATAAGCCTTTACTTTGAATAGCCTCCTCATCCCTCAAATAGATATTCAGCCGAAATCTCATCTCGTCCCCTTTAGCTACTCCATGCGGATACTCCCACGTCGCAAGAGGTTTATGATTGGAATTTCCCATATCATAGATTTCAATTCTAACCTTATCAGCAAAATTATCGATACGATAGCGTGTCATTCCGCCCTTTTCACCTCTATTTAAATCTAATTTTTCAGTTGGACGATTAGAATTCCCCCTTTTATAGTAAGGTTGTACAACAAATTGATAATTTCCCTCCTTTAGCCAAGGACTTTCATCAGCATTATCTTCCTCATTCCATGACGAAAACTCAATATCTACCTCATTTTCATCATCGGCGTATAAAAACGGACTAACAATCACTTCAGCAGGGATTTGATCGATATCCCCCTCTAAAACAAACTCATAACGACCTAGGCCTTTAGCATCAATACTAATAATCTCGGCAGCTAAAATCTGATTGTTTTTCTCCACCAGTTGCAAATGTATACCATCCTTACTTTGAAACACCACATCCTCATCATCAGAGAACACATTCAATCGTGGCCCTACACGCTCCCCTTCCGAGTCCTTCACCGCAAAGGTGTAATTATTTAATTCGTAGCGTGTTTTAAAGTGAGAAAATTCATCTCCATCCTGATGTTTACATCCTGTTAAATACAAACTAGACAATAACACACCTCTTATGAACCTTTCTTTCATCATCTCTCCTCCCTCGTATAATAAGTTTATGCCCTTCTTTATGGGCGTTAATTGTTCTTTGAAAACTAAATGATAGCTTAATTCTTCTTTCCGTCATTTCGGTTAATTGGTTACCCTCTTTTTGTCTGAAATTTTATCGGACATCCCACAATATAGGTAATGGAATTGGATCCATCAGGAATATGCTTTCTCCTCCTTATAATCCAAATTCCATAAAAATGAGAAACTTCTCATGCATATAAAACTCGTCTAAAGCTATCGCCCCCTTCCGTCCATCCATTAAATCAGTTTTAGTATTAAAATTTTTTAAGCTTTTATTTGCCCTAAGAAGATAGCATCATTTTCTCGACGTAAAAGGCAATTAGATTAATTCCAATTGCCTTTTACCATTTTATACCTCCTAGTCTATTAAACAAATCGATGAAACACTATTGCCTAAGGTTTAATTAAATTAATAAAATTTTGCTCAGACAATGGGCGTGAAAAATAATACCCTTGAAACAACTCACATCCAATTTTAGTGAGTGTCTTAAATTGAAACTCCGTCTCAACTCCTTCAACAATTACCCCCATATTTAACAAATCAGCAATTTTATTAATATAACTAATAATCATAAAATCACTATTATTAGTATTTGATAAAAAGACCCTATCCAATTTTAAGAAATCTATTGGATATGTTTTAAGGTAACTAAATGATGAATAACCTGTTCCGAAGTCATCTAAGAGAATTTTACATCCTTTTTTACGAAGGTTATCTAAGTTTTGAGTGAGCGCCTCGCTTTTTTCAAGAAGCACGGATTCTGTCAACTCAAAAGATAATTGTTCAAAGTTAACCCCATACTTTTCAACTAACGCCTCAACACAACTAAAGAAATCGACTTCTAATAACTGAATCGGCGAAACATTGATACTAATTTCAATCGATATTTGATTGTCCCTAATAAATTGGCACACTTGCTCGATAATCCAACATCCAATGGAGATAATCTCCCGTGTTTCCTCGGCATAAGGAATAAAATCTTGTGGAGAAATATAACCTAGCCTCTCATTTTTCCATCTCAGCAATGCCTCTGCTTTCACGACTTGTTGTCGCTCATTTACAATCGGTTGATAAACCAGTGTAAATTCATCCTTAAGGAGGGCCGTACGCAACTCTGCTTTTAAGCGCTCAACATAAATCATATCTTGATACACTTCATCGTTAAAGAAAATGGTTTCATCTCGTAATCCTGAACTTTTATTTTTATACATCACTAAATCACTTTTTTGAATTAATTCAGAAATTTCTCTTCCATCTCTTGGGAAAACAGCCGCACCAATTGAAAACTCAATAAAGACTTTAACATCGGGCATTAATTCCACAGGTAATTGAAATAGAGGAAGAATTTTATTTCGATAATAAAATTCAAACTCGACATCATTTGTATAGTTTTTATAAATAATAATAAACTCATCACCAGAATATCTCGTCACCACGCCACGTTTTCCTAACGCCCGTTGGGTAATATGACTAAAGCGGACTAACAACCGATCGCCAACCGTGTGACCAAAAATATCGTTGACCATTTTAAATTTATTCATATCAATAAAAATGAGGGCAAAGGGTTGATTCTGTTCAATCAAATCCTCACAAATTTGATGCAGCTTCTTACGATTAGGTAGCCCTGTGAGGGCATCATAATAAATAAGAGATTCCACTTTATCATCAAACGTTTTATCTAAGACGTCCGCAATTAGCTCTAATTGAGCAAATTCATTTTTTTCATCCAAGAAATCATTATCCTGATTCAATTGGATAATAATTTTCTTCAATTTTCTAATTGATTTTAAAGCAGGCTCAAAAGCTAAATAAATTCCAAAAGTTAAACAAAGAGC
>DKYS01000051.1:0-12647 GCA_002493395.1 Turicibacter sp. UBA7094
TTCAAAAAATACGAAGAAAAGGCACAGGATACAAAGTTAAAAGAACAATTAACGCATATTCTTTCGATTTTTCATTCCCATGATCAAAAGATTGCAAAAGCTGTCTTAGAACTCGGAGGGCAGGTTCATGATTCTTTAGGGATTGAAGGAGAAATGGCACTGATGTTTGAAAAACTAAAAGAGATCTTTGTTGATACTGATCAAGAAATTCTTGAACATGCGATCAAAGCGATTGACATGGGGCTAGAAAATAGTGAAAAATCATTAAAAACGTTAAAGGAATTAACGCCTCCTTCTAATGTAACCGAAGGAATGACAGAAATTGTTAACGATTATAAAACAACGCTTAAAACACTTAAAAAATTTTCTTTTTAACCCTGCATAAACAAAAAGCAGTCGGTGAATCATCCCCGCTGCTTTTTGTCCTTCATTGTTTATTAAGCAAATTGCAATAATGTTAAAATACGCTCAGCAATATTACGTTCAACTCCAACGGATGGATAGGAATGAATGTGAATAGCGGGATTGAAATTAAGTTCAATAATCGCATATGGGGACGTTTCATCCTTTTCATCTTCAATCATCATATCCACTCCGCAAATTTTGGCTCCGACGACTTTAGTCGCCATAACTGCTAGCTCTTTAAACCGTGTTGGCATCACATCAGTAAAGTCAATGCTATCGCCACCGGTACTAATATTGGAGTTTTTCCTTAAATAAACAATTTCTCCCTGAGCGGGAATGTCGTTAATGGTTCGCTGACTTTGTTTTAAGAAAAGCTCCACTTGTTCATCTAATTGAATTTTTTCAAGCGGTGTTCTATACCCCTTCCCACGTAAAGGATTTTCATTTTTTTGCTGGGTAAGTTCCACAATCGTATGAACTCCATCCCCTACTACATTTGCAGGAACTCGATGTAAGACACCGACTACTTCATCATCGATGACTAAAAATCGATACTCTTTCCCAGAAATAAATTCTTCAACTAAAACGGTTTGATCATAGGAAAAGGCTAATCTTAAGGCCTCTTTTAAATCTTCTTCCGTTGCCCCGGCTTGAAAAATGCTAATACCTAGTCCAAAATTAGTCGATTTAGGCTTAATAACAAGCGGTTGTCCACTCCATTCTTTCACGGAGTGAAAAGCACGGTTTAAATCATGGAATTCGCCCCCCTTAGGGACACGAATATTTCCTTGTTCAAGTATTTTCTTAGTCACTAATTTATTTTCCATCATTAAGACAGAAACATAATTATCTTTAGACGTTTTCGTGGCTTGTTTCACATATTCTAATCGTCCTTGTTGAGATAAAGAAATGAAGTTTTCTGTCGGATCCAAAACGTCAACAGAAAGGCCTTTTTTTATCGACTCCTTCATCAAAATTTGCGTGGATAATTCGAGGTTTTCATGACCAATGAGTCGGAATCGTTCTTCGTAGGCTTGTTTTTTATAAGCTTTAGCCAGTGAGAGATGCGCTTCAACGGTTCCCATTTCTTTTTCACGCTTATGTATTAAATAAGTTAAGGAAAAAGCAGCATTCAATGTTCGTTGTCTTATCATTGAGAGTGCCGTCTCGTCTAGGATATTTAATGTTTGATTTAACAATTCGAGCTGATTAAAAATAGCTAACGCCCACTCTCTTTGCGTGATGGTTCGACCTTTACGTTTAAGTGGCGTATTGTGATAAGAGTGGTTTCGGACTCGTTCTTGATTTTGAACGCCCTCTTCCACGGATAAGTCTTCAATCTTTTCATCGTTTATTAATAAGTAAATCATGAAGAGGTGTAAAAACTTAAGGTCTTCGGGTGTTATTCCACAGGGATCAAAGGGATTAACCGGGAATTGAATCTCAATGGAGAATCCTTCATGGAAGGATATCTTTGCCTCACCATTAAATAGACGACTTAAAAACCAGCGATAATACGCTATCTTTAAATAAAGGTCTTTTTCATCTGCCATCCCTAACTGATTAGTTAGTAATTTTTCCGAATAAGTGTACGTACACGTTACGGTTCCATTAGACTCATAATGGCTAAAGTAAGTTTGATTAGGTAAAGATAATAAGAGCAGATGATGTAAATTGGTTAAAAAATCATATGCTGGTGTTATGCCTAAAAGTGAAGGGGTTATCAGTGTCACCTCCCCCTCTAATGCCTCCATTTGAAAATAGGGATGATGCGGCGTAATAAACGGAAGTTTTGTTAAAGTGGGTTCCCCATTTTCGTTGACGATTCTTCCCGTACGAGTGAGTCGAATCGTTGGGGGAGTCTCTAATTGATGATTAATGGTACTCATCCACGTGGTCTGCATGACATAATCGCCTCCTTATAGTTTGTCGATATAAGAGATAGGACGTACATCCTTTCAAAATACTCGATAACGAAATCGCTAACCAAATTCCAGTGACGCCAAATGGTTTCATCAATAAAAGAGCTAGCGGAATTCTAAGACAGGTAAATACAATACTAATGATAGCGGGAATATTAGGATGTTTAATCCCGGTAAAAAATCCATTTAACACCATTTCGATAGCAGCAAATAGTTGGGAGCAGGCGATGACTTGTAAGTAGTGGCCTGTCATCTGGAGTGTCTGTTCGTCTTGAATGAAAAGTCCTGCCAAACTCCTTGGAATACTTATAAAGAGTAAGGCTGAAACGGCGGCATATCCAATGGCCAAACGCAAGGCATGTTTGACACCCCAAGCTGTTCGCTGATATTTTTTAGCTCCCTCGTTTTGACCAACGAAACTGGAAATCGCCCCATTTAATCCGCCAATCACCATAAAAACAATGGATTCCAGTTGGAGTCCGATTTTTTGGGCAGCAATTGCCTCTTGTCCAAATAGCGCCACACATTTAGCTAAGAGAATATTAATAAACGTAAATAGCACTCGTTGGAGCGCCATGGGAAATCCTAGTTTCATAATCTCTTTCATCTCACACAAACAAGGGCCTAGCGCTAAATGTAGGCGAAACAGTTGGTAATAACGTGTAAAAAAGAGAACACTCATCACTCCATTTGCGATCAAGGAGGCCCAAGCCGCTCCGACGACACCTTGCTTAAATCCATAAATCAAAATGGGGTCCAATAGGAGATTTAAAAAAATTCCGATCATGTTAATGCCGAGGGCTTCTTTATTATTTCCATAAGCGTTTAATAGTCGGGTATAGAATAAATTAAAGAAATTAAAAAACAGCATCGGTGCACTAATGAGAAGGTAATGCGTCGCCCCTTGTTCTACTCCCCCATTATTTAAATCTAAAAAGGCAATACACGCATGGGCGCTAAATGCTAAGAGGAGCGCATAACTCCCCCCTACTATTAAATTAATGATTGTCCCAGCATTTATATAACTCGTAATCTTTCTTTTATTTTTTTCACCAATGGCGTGGGCCACTCCAATCCCTGTTCCCATAACGACAAACGACTGAATTGCATAACCAAGTCCAATAAAGAAACTTGAAGACCCCACGCTGGCGACCGCTTCGCTTCCAAGGTGTCCCACCCATAACATATCAATGAATTGGTAAGTAAATTGCAAAAGAGAACTACCAATAATGGGAAGTGATAGCGTGACTAATAAGCGCCGGACAGATCCCTGCGTCATATCAACTTTTTTCATTGGATTCCTCTCCTACTTTTGCTCCCTTTTTACTAACGGTTTTGTTTTTTGATAACATTTTTGTCCGCCGGATAAGTTATAGACCTGTTTAAATCCGTGATTGAGTAAAATATTTTGCGCAGCATTGCCAGTGACCCCTTTATTACAATAGGTCACGACGGGTTGTTGTGGATTTAAGGTCTTTAATTTTTCACGAAGCTCGCTTTGAGCGAGGTGGATGGCTTTTGGAAGATGATTTTTTTCAAATTGTGCTCGAATTCGAGTATCAACGACTTGAATCTCCTCGCCTAATTGAAGTCGCTGCATCAATTCATCGGCCGTGATAAGGGGGCGTCCGTGGTTGAGGGCATTGTCTAATGCCATGCCGACGTAATGAACGGGATCTTTGGTTGTTGAGACTTGCGGGGCATACGCCAAATCGAGATGAAAAAGTTCATCGACAGTGGCACCATATGTTAGGAGGGTCGCAAAGACGTCGATGCGTTTATCGACTCCGTCATAGCCAATTGCTTGAACGCCAAGAAGCTTTTGTGTTTTTTTATCCGCAATGGCTTTTATCATCACTTCTTTTCCATGAAAGTAAAGGGCTTTGTCAGGTTTAATCGTATGACAGACTTCTAATTCAAATCCGGCCTTTTTGGCCTCCTCTTCAGAAAGTCCCGTTCGACCAATGGTTAGGTCGAAAACTTTGACAATGCTCGTTCCAAGGCTTCCCTTATAGGTTAGGGTCCCACCTGTCACAACATCTCCGGCAATGCGCCCTGTTTTATTGGCCGTTGATCCAAGCGGATGATACATCGGAGCCCTGGTTAGCAAAGAAAACGTTTCAATGCAATCGCCACAAGCATAAATATCAGCTTGACTCGTCTCCATATTCGGCCCGACTTTAATCGCTCCGGTTGTTCCGAGTTCAATTCCTGCCTTCGTTGCCAAGGTGACATTTGGACGAACCCCCGTGGCTAAGAGAACAAGGTCAGCCGGTAACCGGGTCCCATCTTGCAAAATCACGGCATCGTTTAAAATTTCGACTCCTGTTTTTCCTTTCAAGACGGTAATGCCCTTTTCATCCAGTAAATGTTCAAAATAATGGGCCATATCGGAATCAAGACCGACGGATAACTGATGGTTTTTTTCAACCATCGTCACTGAAAGTCCTGCGGTTGTTAAACCTTCTAATAATTCAAGGCCAATAAAACCACTCCCTAAAATAACGGCTTGTCTTGGTGAGTGAGTGGTTAAATAGTCTTTAATCTTTAACGCGTCTTGTCCACTTTTTAATAAAAAAACGTGGGCTTGATCCATCGCAGGAAGAGATGGCAACGAAGGAACCGACCCGGTTGCTAAAATCAGCTTATCATATGTATCCGTAAAAAGATGTGATGTTTTTAAGTCTTTAATGAGAAGTTCCTTTTTATCAGGATGAATGGCCATGACTTCATGCGCTGTTTTGATTTCCACGGCGTACCGCTCTTTAAAAAACGTGACATCACGTGGGGTTAATGCGTCAAAGGAGTCAATACTCCCGCCTATATAATAGGGAAGACCACAACTAGAATATGAAACTAGATTTCCTTTTTCATAAACTGTTATTTCGGCTTGTTCATTATTTCTTCTCGCTTTTGCTAAGGCAGACGTTCCCGCTGCAACGGCACCAATCACAATAATTTTCATTTTTTAACCGTCCTTTCTTTTGGGTGAACAAGGTGAAAGTAGTTGATTTAATTGACTTAAAAGGGTTGTTGCTTTTTCTTGGTTAATTCGATAGTAATTCCATGTTCCGACTTTTCTAGAACGCACTAAATCACCTGCTATTAAAACTTTCATGTGGTGGGATAAGGTCGGTTGCGAAAAGTGAAAAAACGCTAGTAATTCACACGCACACCGTTCTTTTTGAGCTAATAAGGCTAAAATCTGAATCCGATTAACATCAGAAAGTGCTTTAAGTTGCTTAGCTAATTGCTCTTCGTTCATCAAGTTCCTCCTTCATTGAATTTTATCTATATAGATAATTATCTATGTATGCGGTGTAAAAAGCAATAAAAAAACAGATGATTCTTCATCTGCCTTAAATTTTTACGATTCTAAAATTCTTAACGCCGTTTCAACCGAGTCACAGACTCCTTTTAGACGATTCATTTCAAAAAGTGCCTTCTCAATTTCTTTCATGCTTTTTCCTTCGACCCGTAATCGCTCAATGAGCTCATGCGGTGTTTCGTAGCGTGACTGTAAATCTCGCTGTGCTTGTAATAATTGCTTTCTAATCTCTCTCATCGCTAACTCCCAATCATTAAAATCTTCCCTGATTACCGATCCCCCTTAATTCGTAACCGATATCATTGTAACATTTTTCACGGAATCTGTCAAATTTTATTCATTTTATGAATCGTTCATTCTCAAAAATTGCACCTTCTTGTCAAAATATCGAGGCTCTCCCCCCTTAAGACTCGATTAATGACACAGGATGGTCATCGACCATCTGTTGAATAATAGCCTTGATTTCAGTTAAATGAAGATCCAATTGATCAAGCCCGCCGTATTCACATGTGACACTTCGTTCAATAGAACGAAAAATCTCGTGATAAAGATGCCTCGCTTTTTTAAAACGGACGCCGTCTTCAATCATATAGTGATACAAGGTTTCGGCTTCTTTTTTTATATATTCACGATCTGTCATTGAAAGTCCCTCCTTTTAGAATGGATTTATCATAAAAGGAGGGGCCCCTGTTTGTCAAGCTCATTTGTCTCTTTTCACGTCAAAAAGCAAAGAACTAAAATCGTCGAAACAATATTTGCTCCGCTATGAATTAAAATCCCACCTAAAAGACTTCCATTTGATTTCGTTTGTTTCAGCCAGCCAAGCGCCCAACCAATTCCCGCCGTTAACCCAACAACGAGAATAGTAGGAATCATGCCTTGACCTAACACCGCAAAGCAATGAATGAGTCCAAAAATGGCGGCTTGTAAAAGATTCGCCCACCTCCAGTCTAATCGTTGACCGAATAACTTGAATAAAAATCCACGAAAGAAAATTTCCTCTGACAAAGCGGTTTGTACAAAAGCCCACAAAAAGAGCGTTAGAATGGTTTGAATGCTCCAACCACTTTCCGCGAAGGAATCAACAACGAACCCCGTATAAGTTAAGCATCCCGATTGATAAAGCCAAAGGTAAGGAAAGAACACCCCAAGACCGAGGGCTATAAATAACAAGGACATCCATTTAACCGGTAAAGGTCTACTTACTTTAAGCCCAATCCAGGAAAAGAAACCTGTGGCTGTCTTTTGAGAGATAACATAATAGAAAAACGGAATCAGCGTTAAAAGAATGACTTGCACTAAACTGCTGATGAATTGATTTATAACAATCATTCACAATCCCTCCCCTAAAAGCCCTCACCTAATAACTAGGATGAGGGCTTTTATTCATGAACTAGTCGTTTTCACCCAAGTTTGAGTCCTTATTAGCATGAGATGCTCCTTTATCTGGAACAAAACTTAGGATAATTCCAAGAACAAGGGTTAGAACCACAACTGCCCATCCACCTGTTACGAGGTGCGCAATTGGGTATCCCGCATAAGGAGTTTGAAGATTTGTGATTAAATAGGTGATACTAATAAATAAGAAGATAGCAGGACAAATATATTTAATGGCAATATCCCACCAAACGCCGTATTTAAAATCGGTGTTTTCATTTAAGTAACCTCTTAATTTTTTAGCACCAAACACCCAACCAAGAGCGATACATTCCACGAATCCAATCGCAATTAAGTTAAAATCATTCACGAAATGGTCCACAATGTCTAACCAATATAAACCAGCCCGTGTGGCAAAAATTAAACTGACTAAACACCCGACGACACATAACCAAAGTGTTGTTTTTTCTTTATTCCATCCGAATTTATCGACCACAGCTGTAATGATCGCTTCCATAATTGAAAAAGCAGAATCAATCGCAAGCGTAAATAACATCAAGAAAAAGACTAATGAAAATAAGATGACTCCAATACTTCCCCCTGGCATTTGACCGAGTGCTTCTGGATAAGTGACAAAAGCTAACATAATTCCTGTATGGTTCATCTCTGAAATCGCCACGCCACTGACTTGAGCTAAATAACCAAGTGTTCCAAATGCCGCAAATCCTGATAAAAAGCTAATCGCTGCATCCGCAAACCCGATGATCATTGCATCTTTCGTGACTTCTGCGTCCTTACTTAAGTAACTTCCGTAAGCAATCATAATCGAAAATAAAATACTTAGACTAAAGAAGATTTGTCCGTAAGCCGCAGCCCAAACGTTCACATCGAGCAACTTCGACCAATCCGGTGTTAAATAATAACTGAGTCCATCCATGGCTCCGGGTAACGTCACGGCACGGGCAATTAAAATCACCAATAAGATAACAGGTAAAATCACGGTATATTTCACGATTTTCCCAACTGATGTCACCCCATGTCGAATGCAATACCACATACAGAACCAACCGGCAATTAAGGCGATGACGACCACCGGGCTAAATCCACCTAAATCAAACATCCCGCTTGAGACTTGTAAAACATCCCCGGTAAAAATATCGGCTGCTGCTTTTTCCATCCAAGGCGATTGGAAGGATAAGCCAACATAATCAATGACCCACGCTAACACGACCGAATAATAGGCACAAATACAAAAGGCCGTTGCTACTCCCCACCAACCGATCCATTCAAATTTTTTGTTGAGTTTGGCAAGGGCACTCGGTGCACCAGATTGAAATCGTTTCCCAATCGATAACTCAAGTGCTAATAACGGGATTCCCGCAGTTAACAGAGCCACAAAATATGGAATTAAGAATGCGCCTCCTCCATTTTGATAGGCAATTCCCGGAAAACGCCAGGCATTTCCGAGTCCGACAGCCGATCCGATTGCCGCCATAATAAAGGTTTGTCTCGAACTCCATTGTTGACGTGCCATACAAAATTCCCCCTTTTTCAATCATTTAGTCCCCTTTTTACAGTAATTCTCTCTTTTCTCAATAAAATTTACCATTTTAAGGAAACTACAGGTATTGTAACATATCCCAACAAGTTCGCAAGACACAAAAAAGACATTTTTTAGGTGAAAAGGGTTTTAGCTCGCAAAAAAAGATGTCTCCTTGATTGGAAGACATCTTTTTGCTTTTTTCTAGCGATTATCTACTTTTTCTGGATATAAATCATGATTCATCAAGCGATAGTTAGCCATTTCTTCGTATTTTGTTCCTGGACGACCATAGTTACAATAAGGGTCAATACTAATTCCACCACGAGGGGTAAATTTTCCCCAAACTTCAATATACTTTGGATCCATAAGACGAATTAAATCTTTCATAATGATGTTCATGCAATCTTCATGGAAATCTCCGTGGTTACGAAAACTAAATAAATAAAGTTTTAACGATTTGCTCTCTACCATTTTTTGCCCAGGAATATAGGAAATATAAATCGTCGCAAAATCAGGCTGCCCCGTAATCGGACAAAGACTCGTAAATTCAGGACAGTTAAATTTCACAAAATAATCGTTATTCGGATGTTTATTATCGAATACTTCTAAAATCGTTGGATCATATTGATAGACATAGGCTGTTCCTTGATTTCCTAGTAAGGTAATTTCTTTTAATTCTTCTTTTTGACGACCGCTCATCTTAGTTCCCCGCTTTCTTTTTCATTAAATATTGGTCAAGCCCTCGTTGGCGTAATTGGCAAGCCGGGCATGTCCCACACCCACTTCCGATGATGCCTTCATAACATGTTAATGTTTTGGTCCGAATATAGTCAAATTGACCGAGTTGGTCGGCAAGCTCCCATGTTTCGGCTTTATTTAACCACATGAGAGGTGTGTGAATGACAAAATCCGTATCCATACTTAAATTGAGTGTGACATTTAACGATTTAATAAAGATATCTCGACAATCGGGATAGCCTGAAAAATCGGTTTCGCAGACCCCTGTAATGAGATGTTTAGCGCCTTTAACTTTAGCTAACACACCGGCAAAGCTTAAAAATAATAAATTCCGCCCTTCGACAAAGGTTGAAGGAAGTTCCCCTTCCGCCCCTGGTGTAATGTCGATTTCTGAACGTGTTAACGCATTTGGGGCTAACTGATTTAATAAAGACATATCAAGAACATGATGTTCAATTCCTAATTCGTGACAGATTTCCTTTGCACACTGTAATTCGGCGATGTGACGTTGTTGGTAATCAAATGTAACCGCGATGACTTCATCAAACTGTTTCAACGCCCAAAATAAACAGGTGGTTGAATCTTGTCCCCCACTAAATACGACGACTGCTTTTTGTTTCATGATTCTCTCTCCTTAATTCAGTAGCATAAGCCACTCTTGTCTTAAACTTGCGTCTTGTTCGATTTTGTTCCCTCGATACGTGAGGGTGGTAGTCGAGGTTCCTGGTTTTTTTATGCCTCGGGCCGTCATACAACTATGCTCTCCCTCAATTTTAATCATAATTGCTTCGCTTCCCGTAATTTTTTCGATAATTTCGGCGATTTCTTCCCCGATGCGCTCTTGAAGTTGTAATCGTCGCCCAACCATATCCGCAATACGCGCTATCTTACTTAACCCGATGACCTTGTCTTTTGGCAAATAAGCAACGCTCACCGTCAGGTTATACATCAAGGCTAAATGATGCTCACAATAACTAAAAATCGGAATATCTCGCACGATGACGACTTGATGGGGGGAGTTAGCGACCTCTTCCTCTTCAAAAGTGGTCCCAAATAAGTGAACCATCTCCTCATTACTCACCGTCATCCCGGCAAAAACCTCTTCATACATTTTGGCCACCCGTTTCGGTGTCTCTCTTAGTCCTTCACGCGTCGGATCATCCCCGAGTGCAACTAAAATCTCTCGAATACATGCTTCAATTTTTTCAGTATCAATCTGACGTTTCATGTTAAACTCCCCTCATCTCTTTTGGCCAAATATATTTGTGTAATTGGAGTTGCAAGCGAACATCATTTAACTGCTTCTCTTTCATAAACGCCACCACTTCTGCCGGGGAAATCAAATCCGTGACTGGGCTAAAATAGACCGGGCAACGTGTCGATAACTGCGACTGTTTTATTACTGAAAGTGCGTCCTGTAAGTCCGTCTCACTCGCAATAACAAATTTATAAACATCTTTTTGATCGACAACAGTTAGATTATTTAGGCACATGTGACGATTCATTCGGCTCTCCCCACCTTTATAGTCGATAATAAAGTGGACGTTTTGTTCCTTATATCGATGTTTTAATGGGGTGATATCGATGGATCCATTCGTTTCAATATGAATCACTAAACGATCATCTTGGACTAATCGATCCAACAAGTGCCCAATGCCGGGTTGAATTAACGGTTCCCCACCGGTTAAGGTCACGTTTTTAACATTCGCCTCTTGAATCCACTGGTAAATGTCTTCTACTCCCATTTTTGTAACACAACTCGTTCCATCCCATGAGTAGGTAGTATCGCACCAAGCACATCTTAAATTACAATCAGAAAAGCGGACGAAGGCGGCTAACTCGCCTGATGTCGGCCCTTCTCCATCAATCGAGACGAACGTTTCAATTACTTTGAACATGAATATTCCTCCGTATAAATACAACTATTCGTTGGGGTTTCAAATAACTCTACCTCAGTGACGGCTACCCCATCTGCTTTTAAATTTCGATAAATGTCGCGTGACATTTCCTCAGCTGTTGGTCGATAGGGAACAAAGACGATTTCAAATGCAAGTCCTGATTCTTCTAATTTTTTGGCGACTTCTTTCCCCTCTTCACTCGCCTCAACGACTAACTTGTGATCAAAGCGATCATGAATCTTTTTAAGGGCTTCTTTGACTGATGAAAAATCATCGACCATTCCTCGTAAGTGACCCGTTTCATGCAAATCTTGACTTGAAACTTTAACGACTAATCGATAACGATGCCCATGAATATTTTTACACTTTCCTTGATAGCCGCTTAAATAATGCGCAGTATCAAATTGAATTTCACTTTTTAATGTAAACATCTGTCTCTCTCCTACCTAAAAAAAGTTCCCGTTTATCCTGAACTAGACAGATAAAAGGGAACTTTTTTATTCTAAAGACGCTCACTGAACGTCATCATTATAAAAAAGGGTGCCTATAGGCACCCGTTGTTTTTATCGATATGAGCCTAGTTTTGTTTTAAGACAGGATGGTCTGAATGAACTGTCTATTAAAATGAACCTCCTATTTATACCATAGTTAGCCGATGATGACAAGTCGTTGTATTTATTTTTTTACAAAAAAAGCCGGTTGATTAACATTCTTCCATCAACCGGCGCCCTTTTATTTTAAGAAGTTTCTTTCTCTGCTAAAACTAAACGTGCCAAGTTATAGGCCATATACATATCACTCTCATCATGATTCGTTAAGAGAATAACGGTCACTTTATCTTCTTGATGGCGCAAAAACATCGAATGCCAACCGATAAGATTTCCGGTGTGTGACACGGTATTTTCAACCCCTGCATTGACAAACCATCCATAACCATAAGCCGAGGTTCCGATGGTTGAATACGCCTGGGTCATGAGACGATAACTTTCGCCTGAAATGAGGACATTTTCCCGTAAGGCACGATCATACTTGTATAAGTCCGTTGCGGTCGAATGGAGGCCTCCCGATGAATAACCAAACGAAGGGTGTAAGACTTTGGCCTCGTCCCCATTGGCGATGTTTCCATTATACGCCGTGGCGAGATGCTCGATTTTTTCACCTGAAACATTCAATCCAGAATCTGTCATCCCTGCCGGTTGAAAGATGTGTTCTTCTAAATAGTCTGAATACGTCTGTCCGCTCACTTGTTCAATGATTGCCCCCAACACGTCGTACCCTAAATTCGAATAAATAGACTGGGTTCCCGGTTCTTCATAATAAAGATTTGACGCTTTAAACGCGGGTGCAATGACGTCCATGACCGAGACTTCTCGTGAGTAATCCGTTAAATCATCACCAGAATAAAGTCCCGAGGTATGCGTGAGTAATTGATGAAT
>DKYS01000051.1:13020-15272 GCA_002493395.1 Turicibacter sp. UBA7094
GCAATATGGAATTGATGATCGACGCTCATCGCTTCTTGATTTTCGACATTTGCCATTCCATAAGGTTGTAATAAAATTATCTCATCTTCGCTTGCCACTAAGGCGACACCATTGAAGGCGCGTTCCTTTAAATAAGCATCTAAGGACTGGGCCAATGTCTGATGGTTAACAGACATCACCGTCGTGGCGTTTTCCTGTGTTTCCACTTGTTTAGATGACTCTCCTTGTGCTTCTTCGTTCAACTGAGAGGTTGTTGCGCATCCTCCTAAGAGGGTCATCATCGCCGCTAAACTTATCCAGCCTAATCTCTTTTTCATAATTCCTCCCATGGTTGCCTTTATTAGGCTACTCTTGTCGTCAATAAGTGGTTAAATCGTGAAATAATTTCTTGATTCGGGTAAACCCGTGAATATTTTTCAAACACTAATCGCGCGCTCATCTGATTCATTTTATGTAGCGGGATGTCCACTAAAATGTCACGGGCATTCACGAAGAAAGACGCATGATTAGCTTCATCCGCTTCCACGCCAAACGCATAAGTCCCCAAATCCGAACAAATATAACACGGACTATTTTTTACCTCTTCGCAAAATGGTTGAACGTCCCCGTTTAAATCTAATTGGGATTTGATATTTTCCATTGGATTTACAAATTCTAAGTGCACATGATGAATTGGAAACATGCATCGTTTCACCTGAACTAATAGTTCATTATGGGCCACTTCTTTAATTTCTAAACAAACATGCTCATTTTCATAATAAGGAGGATTGTGGCGTAATTGTTCCACCCCGTTTTCCCCTTCAACAGACACTGATTTTAAATAATTAATGAACTTATGCATCATTTTTATCACCTCAGATTAAATCCGTCTAAATAAAGAGACGTTATCTAGACGCTTGTTGAACTTAATTGCTGTTCTCTTAACTAATCTATGCCGACTCATCACGAACTATGATACTTGGCGGATGAATCTCAATCTTTTTTCGAAACGATCATAAAAACGGGCTTCATCGGTAAAATAACTCCAATACTTCCTTTATTTCTAAAACCGAAGGCTCTAGTGGGAAAATTTTATCTTACACGTGCTCTAATCAAAAGGTAAACAAAAAAGGTGAATCCGATAAACGACGGAATCACCTTTTTTCATCTCACGATTCTTATTCAGCTAGACTTCTCATTTTTTCCAGTTGTTTTTGATACTCTTCTTGTAACAGTGCTCTTTTTCCCTCTTCTTCCTTTTTAAGTTCCTCCATTTCTTTTAAATGGTCTGTTTTTAATTGAAGGTTTAATTCTTGGTATTTTAATGCTTGTTCTTTTTTTATAATTTCGAGGTGTTGATTTAATGCCTCTCGTTCTTTTATGAGTAATGCCTGTTGTCTTTCTTCCTGCGCTTTGATTTCCTTTCTTTTTAACTCTAATTGCGTCGTTAATCGCTCAATCTCTTCTCTTTGATCGGCTACCTCCGCCTTTAGTTTCGCTACCTCATCACGTGTGGCCTTTGCTGAATCAAGGATTACCTTGGTTTGCGCTGCTTGTCGTTCTAATTCTGTATTTTTTTGACGTAACAGATCATTTAAATCTTTGACGTTTCTTTCTTCTTCTTTATACGTCGCCACGGTCTGCTTTAACCCTTTTACCTCGTCTTTTAATTGTTGAATGATTTTCTCTTTTTCGCTTAATTGTTCGAGACTTTCTTTGAGCTCTTCAATTTCTGCTTCTTGTTTGATTAATTGTTGATTCTCTTTATTTTTAAGTGCTAACTCCCGAAGTTGTTGGCGTTCCATCAAATGAATATAAAGATCCGTCATGCGTTTTGTAATTTGTTGTAATTCTTCAACTTCTTGTTGAAATTGTTGGGATTCTCCCCCCATTTGGCTTAATTCAAACTGCGCCACCAATAATT
This sequence comes from Turicibacter sp. UBA7094, assembly GCA_002493395.1. Taxonomy (GTDB): domain Bacteria; phylum Bacillota_I; class Bacilli_A; order MOL361; family Turicibacteraceae; genus Turicibacter. The sequence goes on from DKYS01000051.1 coordinate 14,924, forward strand.
GCATTAAATCTTTATTATTAACTCCCGTTTCTTGCGCTAATTCAATAAATCGCTGTTTTAATTCCTCATCAATTCGTACACTTAATACTGTATCTGCCATCTTCTCACCTTTTTTTACGTCATTTTTCCTTCATTATAACCCATTTCTTTTCATTTTTCTACCCCTTCCTCAATCTCTTTTATTTATGTATACACGAGTATACAGTGCGAAAATTATTTATTTACACATAGTATACCAATGTATACAATATGTTTACACAGCGATAGAATTTAATTATATTCAATATAACTTTAATTATATTGAATATAATCGAAAGGGATTATTTTCCAAAAAAAATATAAGATTTTA
>DKYS01000129.1:0-5245 GCA_002493395.1 Turicibacter sp. UBA7094
ACAAAAATTTCTAACCCGTGTGGTCATGGAGAAAACGCTTTCCCCGTGCAACGGTTCATGTATAACCGGAAAAGATGCCATGCTTAATGACTTTTAGAGATTTTTCTCATTTATAAAAAGGATGCGTCTATCCATTTGGAAGAACCCATCCTTTTTGATGTTTAAGCCTCTAATCTCTTATAATAACTTTGCATGCGGTCTAATCGAGCTTTTGCTTTTTCCACTAAATCTTGTGGAGTTAAAAGATGAATCCAATCACCTTGACTAAAAATCCACATCAGTAATCCTTGTTCATAAGCCATCGCTTCAATAATACAGTATCCATTTCCCTCTTCAATCACTCTAGAAATTGGAAATTTATCAAGCACTGCTTCAACAGAATGCCCTGTAAATCGAAACGTAAACTTTATTAATTCACCTTGATACATCATGTTAATTTTATTTCGAAAATCTCCGGATTCAAAACGGTGCGCATAAGGAATCTTAAATGACTCCTTTAAAACGTCATAGGATAAAATCCGGTCGACTCGGAATGAAATAGGGTACGGAATATCTCTATCGGTAACATAGCAGACCACGTAAAAGTAAAAATCACAAAACAATAATCCAACTGGGGCAACCATATAAGTCGATACCGTATTATTCGCCTTTTTATACTCAATCGTCATTTTATGAGAACTGTCAATCAGATGACTAAAACTCCAAATACGATCTATTAATTGTTGTTCATGTTTAAGAGGCGTAAAATGTAATCGTTCATTACTAATAAACGCCTGAACCATTTTACTATCTTCTTCATCTAACACTGCACAAAGGGAATCAATCATCTGATCAAGTTCATCAACTGATAAAGAGCGTGTCCCGAGTAATAATTTAATCAGAACAAGGACTTGCTTGACGTCCAATGGTTGTTTCACTGATTTTTTTAAATAGTACTTCTTTTTTTGATGATCGTATTCAATGCATTGATCTCCCAGGCCGCCCACCCGTTGACTAAAGTAAGCACGTAAAGTGGCGATATCCCGCTCAAATGTCCGACTATCAACACCAAACATCTCCTGAATCTCATCCTTCGTAACTTCGCTTCTTTGTAACAACCGCTCTAGCATATATAAAATCCGTGTATTCTTATCGTACATGTCCTTATCACCCACTGTTAGAAAGATTCCCCTATTCGCCCAAACGAGGGCGTATTGATTACCTCTTAACATTATACTAAGACGTACCGACATAATTTGTCGGGATAGTAAAATAATTGAAAATTATTTCCTCTATAAAAAAGGATTAATCGCCATTAGGGGATTAATCCTTTTTTATAGTCATTGTTATGACGAAATTCTCCTTAAATCTTCAAGTACTCCTATCTAACCAAACTCGTTTAATTCAACATCATTTTTCTTGTGATATTTCAAATCTATAAACCCATGGCTTAACATAGGCTCTGAGTCTCTCCCAAATCCAATCATATGACCCACTTAAAAAGATGCTGAATTATTTATCACTTGATGGGCCATCTGTTTAACTTGAAAGACTTTATTCACCTGTTGTTTCCGTCACTTCAAGATAGTCTGCCTGATAACGGTCAATAACATCGTGTAACAACTTTTCCGACTTCACAAAAGTCACTGTCACATTTCCTATTAAGTCGGCGTTCATTGATGGCGTCCAAGTTGATTTGGGTTGCACATATTGAGGATACCGGTCTTCTTCCATACTTAATTCAAAGCGATAGATGGTGCCTTCAACTAAAAAGCTTCCGTCACCATTATCAAATACTCGATCGACTTGTGTCACCTTATCCATTAAAAATCCCGTTTCACGCAACGGATGATAAAACGTCTCATCTTGAAAGAGCCATTCCCCATTTCCTTTCTTCTCTAACTGACAATCAAAGTACATGTTTAATTTTTCGGTAAATTCATCATAATTAAATGGATTATAATACGCACCATCGACTTCTAAAACAGGAGGAATCTTTCCTTCGTAAGCATACAACATAAACCCTAAATTTAATAACTGCGCCTGATCTTGATTCTGCTTATCATACGATAGAAATCCCACTTGACTTAAATTGCTTAAATATTCATTAAGTCGGGTTAACTCCTGATTCGTTAAATTTTCGGTAATTTCCTCACGCTGTTTGACAACTTCTTCTGTTGCTTGTTCTCCAACCTCTTTCTCTTTTGGTGCTTGACATCCTACTAACACCATAAAAGATAATAGGCAAACTCCCATTTTCTTCATCCTATCCCCCCGCTTCTTAATAATAACCATTTTCACACAATAATTCGTAACATGCATTTACTTCTTCATCAGTAAATAGCGACGCATACTCACCCTTCACAAGGGTTGCCTCCATCGTTAATGCAATTTGTCCTACTTCCACCAATCGATTAAATTGATCGGACGTTCGTCGTTTACGAATGATTTCTTGTGCCGTTTTAACGACACCAAATCGCTCAATCGTTTGTATGAGCCGTGTCATCTTACACCCATACTCCCCTTCCGCACGCTGACAATTTTTCAAAACTTCTTGTTGTAACTTTTGTTCTAATGGACTCATATCGTTAAAAAAACTCCTATCTTAATATTTTTCTAATCTTAGTTATTGCCAAAAATAAGTGGTTTAATCCCACTCCTTTAGTCGTTTCTATTTTATCATTTCCCACACTTTTACGTCCGCTCCTTTTTACTAAACCTCTCGATTTTTCTTCATTTTAAATCTCCCAGCAAAGCTAACAGAGGAGACTAACTATCAATCTTTCCTATATAAACTTATGGATTCAATATAACTGTAAGGACTTCTAAAAACAGAACCAAAAAAACACCTCTATATTAGAAATTTCGTCTAACAGTTGAGGTGCAATCCGTTTTTCGTTATAACGCTACAAAATTCACATCGATTAGCATGCAAAGCGACTGACGATCGTCCTTCCTATGTAAAAAACTTATCTGAACTTATCGATTCAAAAACTATTTTCTAATCCACTTGTAAAGAATGATCGATTAATTGTAAATTATATTGGCGAATTAACTCACCTATTCTTTTAGCATACGTTTTATTTCCTTGCTCGTCAACCGCCGTGCTATAACCTGCATTTTCCAAAGCTTTTGCTTGTTCTCGATACGTTTTTGCTTCAAAAACACCATGCTCCGTGTAACGGGGATTATTAGCTAAAAAATGTCCGTGATCAATTAAAGAATCACTAACAGAATCATAGCTTCGAAAATCATCCATCACTTCCGTATTATACCCCTCCATGGTACTCACTGTAATTGCCTCTCCCTCCCAATTTAGTCCGACTTTAATACCAAATAAGTTATTAGCCTCAAGTGACAATTCCGATTGACCAAAATTAGATTCTAATATGGCCTGAGCGATCGTGATTGATGGCAAAATCCCATACAGTCTATAATTTTCAATAGCTCCCTCTTTTAGAGAATTAATAAACGTCATTTCAAAAGAATCAGCTTTTAATTTATTCGGAACATATCCATAATCAGAAAGTGTACTTAAATTCTGATAAGCTCTCTCTTTTTCAACCTCACTATACTCCTGGATTTCTAAAACTTGTTCAAATGAGTGTAAAACACCATCCTTAGTAAAGTAAGTTATTGCTTCATCTAAATCTGAAGATGAAATTTGCGATAAATCTTTTGTTTGGTCCATCGCAATAAGGGCAACAATTTCTTGCCAATTTAGTTGAAAGTGACCCTCTCCCTGCTCATCCACATAATTAATAATAAAGGGAAGATCAAGTCGTTCTTTATCTAACGAGAGATTAAACTTCCCCCACGAAAAAAGGCTTAAAAATCCAAGGATTAAAATTGGAGCAATCAGTACTGATACATAACTTCGCTTCATAACATCCCCCATTCTAAAAAATTTCAAATAAATATTTAGGTTAAAATGAAATACCGGTTCGCTTCGTCCCTCCTCTAAGAGGCACGCCATGAATTGCTTTATTATAGCATACAAATACATCTTATCTTCTTCTAGCAAGATAAATCGTCAAAACTTTTCATACCATTATTTAATTCTAAACATTTATCCTTTAGTTTATCCAACTATTTTAAAAATATAAAAAACTAACTGACGCCCTCAAAAATGTCAGTTAGTTTTGAAATTTATTATACAATAATTTCGTTCATAAACAAAAAAAGGAGTGGTATTCGACGAGTATTCACTCCGGATAGATTTAAATTACCTTCATATCCACCTAAAAATTCTATCATTTTTCTTTCTCGACTTATGATTCGTACTTTCTTATTAACTAAAAAATCATGTAGTTACATTAGGTATTTCATGCGAATTCGCACGAATGGGTATTTGAGACTTATAACGATAAATGGAATTGTTCAATGATCAACTCTTTCTTTTAATCGTTAAATTGGTTTTACATACTGGCTTAATTTAATTCCTTTTTCAATTTCACTTCGATAGCTATCCGGTAATTGTGCATAACACAAAATATAACTAATTGATAAATTTTTTTCTTCAATCATCTCTCCATATTTAATTCCAAATAGATACAACATAATGACACGATCTTGTCCATGTATAGCCTGGCTATATAACTCCCTTAGGGCCTTCCCCAACTGTAACTCTTCCACATATATCACCCTATCTTATTCCCATGTTCTATATCAAACAGAAATTAGATATCCTTCGACTCTATTCCAAACTGATCAATTAGTTTCTTAATCCAACGCTCCGAATATCCTAAATTTCTCGCTAATTCTCTTAAATTTTTACCATTATAATGTTGTTGTAAATACTTTACAGTGTATGTTTTACTATATAGTCTCATTGGGAAAGACACCTGTTGTCCCCTATAATACTGATAAATCTTATGAGTCATTTCCTCGCCTAATACCTCTACCATGTCACTATAGATTCCGTTATAATCCTGTGCCTTACCTTTCATGATTCACCTCCTTAAATAGACTCTCTCAATGATAAAGTTTTTATCCAAAATTATCATTGCAGTTTTTCCTTGTAAAATTCCACAAATAATTCCAATATCAGCGTCTTAAAAAAGGAGATAAATCAACAAAAAAGGCCTTAAAACTACAGAATTAGAGGCCTCTGAATCAAATAAATCACAATCTTTATAAAATAAAATTTAAAATACATGTCTTAATTTGTCGACTTTTTTTGAAAAGTTTTAACCGGTTACTTTATCTAAAAACTTCTGATTTTTTACATTTTTATCTTTTTTTTAAAAGAAGGGAGAATTTTTTT
>DKYS01000129.1:5512-10778 GCA_002493395.1 Turicibacter sp. UBA7094
AAAGAAGGGAGAATTTTTTTATTTAATTTTAGTCCCTTTCTTTCTCCCTATTTTTAATTAGCCTTCATTTTTTCCATCATCTTTAGTTTACCATATCGTCTGCTAACTAGTAAAAGATTACGAGATCTTGTCGTTATAAGTCGATGGAGTAATCATCTGTCTATGACAGAAAACAAATGCTTCTAATACTTACCATCAAAAAATATAAATGAGATTAACACTTATTATTCATAATAGAAAAGACCCACTTCTTTTTTAAAATTTCCATTCCAGCGCCTTATTTGTCGACTTTCTTCAAATATCGACATTTTACCCTGAAAACCCTGATATTTTCGACACTTTAGTACTTATCCTTTACTAGTTTACTAAAATCATTCTTCATTTATCCCTTCGGTACGTTTACGCGTACCACGTCATTTTACATTATATGATATTTTTCTTGAGGGAGCAATTCTTTTCAAAGGTAGGTACTTCAGAAATGTCTAAAAAAGTTATTGTGAATCTTAATGAATTACTTCAGCAAGAAGGTTTATCATTACGGGAGTTATCTAGACTAACTGATATCCGTCATGCTGCCTTAAGTGAACTAGCTAATCAAAAAAGAAAAAACATTAATTTTAATCACATTGAGAGGATTGCAGATGCCCTAGATATTGAAGATATTCGTGATATTATTAGTCTCGAAAATCAAAACTAGGGTCTTCCCCCCTACACTCATTTTAAAAGCCATCAATTGATGGCTTTTTTTGTTTTAACGTATAATTTTTCGTTATGTATTATAATTTTTTGCCTATCAAAATCATAAGTTATACTTATTGATTATATAAGAAAAAGAGAAATAAGATAGGACTAGATAGGCATATGTCGATGAAAAATAATCGTTTAATAAGGAGTGTTGTTATGGAAAAGAAAAAATTAGATTCAAAAATCCTATGGCAATTATTTAAATCCACCTTTATTTTAAGTGCCTCAACCTTCGGAGGAGGATTCGTTATCGTTTCACTAATGAAAAAGAAATTTGTAGAGGAACTGGGGTGGCTAGAGGAGAGTGAAATGCTTGATATTACGGCGATTGCTCAGTCATCTCCCGGTCCAATTCCAATTAATGCCTCAGTTATTCTTGGTTACCGTATGCAAGGAATTCTTGGGTCATTTATAGCTATTTTAGGAACTTCAATTCCTCCAATTGCCATTATTTCAGTCATTTCATTATTCTATAAACAATTTAGAGAAAGTACGATTATTGCCACAGCCCTCACGGTCATGCGTGCCGGCGTTGCAGCCGTTATTTGCGATGTTGTCATTAAACTCGCTCAAAATATTATTAAAACCAAAAGTATTCTTTACATCTCGTTAATGTTTATCACTTTTATGATGACGTATGTTTTCGGAGTTAGTGCGGTGACAGTCATCTTCCTATGCCTAGGTATCGGCTTTGTTACGCTATTTGTAGAAATTTTAAAATCTAACTAACCGCAAAGGGGGAGCTAAAATCATGAGTATTATTTGGAGTTTATTCTTAAGTTTCATCCAAGTTGGATTATTTAGTGTCGGGGGTGGATACGCAGCACTTCCACTGATTCAAAATCAAATTGTCAACATTCGCGAACTTATGACATTGGCTGAATTTGCTGATCTTGTGACCATTGCTGAAATGACACCCGGTCCTATTTCTATTAACGCGGCTACATTTGTCGGAACAAAGTTAGGTGGATTACCTGGAGCACTTATTTGTACAATCGGTGTTATTATTCCATCATTTATTATTTGTCTAACCTTAGCCCACTTCTATTATAAATACCGCAACTTTTCCGGAGTTCAAACTATTTTAGCAAGTTTACGACCTGCTGTAGTAGCCCTGATCTCATCCGCGGGATTATCCATTTTAACCCTTGCCATTTTTCAAGCTGAAAAAGAAGCTATCGTTTTATCAAACTTTCGCATCGTCGAATGTCTATTGTTTGTCGCAGGAATTATTGCGCTCCGAAAGTTTAAAGTAGGCCCCATCTCGATTATTTTCGGATCAGGACTTATTGGAACACTTATTTATTTACTACCTTCACTTTTTTAACAAAGACATTCTAAAAAGTAAGTTAATGAATCGGACAAAAATTTATTTTTATGGTACACCACATAAATAGCTCTTGATAGAGAAACTTCTTCAAGTGTTATCTTATGGAGTGTCCCTTTTTTCAACTCATTCTCTACGACTAAACTCGATAACACCGCAATCCCTCTTGACTGAATAGCGGCTTCCTTAATAGCCAAAATATCCGGACTACTCCAGCTAACATGAACATCAACGTGATATTCTTTTAAGACGTTATCAAAAATAATTTTACTTCCACTGCCGTCTTCCCGTGAAATAACATCTTCCCCTTGAAGGTCATAAACGCTAAGTTTATCTCTTCCATAAAATGGATGTTCCTTTCCAACAACAAGAATTAACTGATCTTCGTAAAATGATTTAGCAACTAAATCCTTACTCGCAACTCTCCCTTCAACTAAGGCTACATCTAATTCGCTAGATAGTAACATTTTTTCAATTTCTCGAGTATTACGTACAAATACTTGCGTTTTAACATCTGGATGTTCTTCTGCGAATTTATTTAAAATACGATTAATTAACGAGCTTCCAATCGTAATAGATGACCCTATTCGTAAAGAAATAGAATTAGATTTGTTTTTAATCATTGTCTCCATTTCATCAAACGACTGAATAAGATGGGTCGCATATTTTAAAAGAGCCTCTCCACTCTCTGTTAAGTAAAGCTTTTTAGATAGTCGTTCAAATAGTCTAACTCCATAATATTGTTCAAGTTCTTTAATGGCTTGACTAACAGACGGCTGTGTTATAAATAACTTTTCTGCTGCCGCACTCATATTTTGTAATGCAGCAACCGTTATAAAAATACGCAAATGACGGATACTCATCGACCATTACCTCCTAAATTATCTAAATAGCATCATTTTAACTATTAAGTCGATACTTTCTATCATAACACTCCTATCGGGACGCATCAATAAAAAAGATTGATCTTGAGTTTCACCCCCGATCAATCTTTTTTAATTTTTATTCTGTACGCAATGCAATAACGGGGTCTTTTTTCGATGCTAATCGTGATGGGATTAATCCTGCAATCATCGTTAACACCACGCTAATAAGAACTAGTACAATAGCCCCACCGAGTGGTAATTGAGCTAAGTTATTCACACCGGATAAATCACCAATAATCCAGTTAATCGGAATATTTAATAAATAAGTGACCCCTATCCCAATCATTCCCGCTGCAAAACCGACAATGACTGTTTCAGCATTAAATACTCGAGAAATATCGCGTTTAGAAGCCCCAATACTACGTAAAATTCCGATTTCTTTCGTTCGCTCAAGAACCGAAATATAAGTAATAATTCCAATCATAATAGATGAAACGACCAAAGAGATAGAGACGAATCCGATTAATAAGTAAGTAATCATATCAATAACAGATGTCATTGATGAAATCATCACTCCGACCATATCCGTATACTCAATTGTATTTTCATCATTTCCAGCATTTTTTTGATCCTCATTATATTTTTCAATCGATTCCGTAACTGCATCACGAGAATTAAAATCTTTCAAATACAGTGAAATAGATGCTGGTTTATTCATGTCTCTTGCCCCTAAAAGTTCTAAATTTCCTTCATAAGTAGCGGATAAATTTTGTGCATAAGCATTAAGGTAATTCACGCGGTCTGTTTCAGAAAGTGAGGCTAACATCGCTTTTTGTTCATCTGTTAATTGTGCCATTAACTCTTCTTGATTTGTTATTTCATTCGTTACAAACGGTTGATTGGTGAAAATATTAATCTCTTTATTTTCTTTTTGTTCTTTTACAATCTCACTGTTATTAATTTCATCAATCACATATTGAATTAAATCACTACGATAAGCAATCGTTCCTGAAATGGTTGTAGCAGCCGCTTCTTCATTTGGACGAATAATTCCGACCACATGAATAGGAGTGGATTTTTCTTCAATCAATGTTGCGACATAATTTTCATCATTTTTTCGATCCACCCATGTATCATCAACTTTTTCGTAATAGTCTGAATTTAATACTAAGCTAAACTCTTTATCTAAAATATCTTCATATGTATACGATTGTTTAGGATATTTATCGTAGTCAATCTCTTCGTTATCTTCAATAGCCGATTGAATTTCGTTAAATTCTTCTTTATCTTTTAACCCTAAAGCGTAAAGTGCCATATCAGAAATTTCATTTTCTTCATCAACAACTAGTAAAACTTCATTAAATTTTTGTGGCCAATTTCCGGCAACTAGATTGTATTGTCCTTTAATTAAATCCTCATTATCAATCATTTCTGTCCAAATATTATTTGATGACATTCCCATTGCGTTTCCAATTTCTTCATCCATCATTGGCATTGGGGATTGATTCATTTCTAATAACGGACTCGGATTAATTTGTGTAACGCCCTCACTGACATCGGATTGATAAATTTGTAAATCGAGACCATACCCATATTGAATCGCATTGGTATTTTCGCGAATTGTCGCCCCATCTTTCCCATCTAGGAAGTCTTTAAATTTTGATAAATTATTATCTGATAAAGTGATGGAAGATAACTGTAAAATATCCGACACATATCCCCCTTGATAAACTTTATCTTTCTCATGCTCCTGCTCACCGTTCATATTTAATAGCGTATCAATGTGTTGCTCTCTAGTCGATAATAAATCAACTCCTTGTGAAGCAATAGTAATTGGATAAGACGAGAGTGTATCTTCCTGCACCTGATTAATATAGTCACGCATTCCACTAGATAACGATAAAATCATTGCAATCCCGATAATTCCGATACTCCCAGCAAAGGCTGTTAAAATCGTTCGTCCCTTTTTAGTCTTCAAATTATTAAAACTTAGAGAAAGGGCCGTTAGAAAAGACATTGAAATATGTTTAATTTTATCTTTCTTAACTCGGTTATCCTCATTTACAACCTCTAGCGGTCTCGTATCATCTTTTATTTTTCCATCTAATAAGCGAATAATTCGAGTTGAATATTGTTCTGCTAATTCAGGATTATGTGTCACCATGATTACTAATTTTTCACGAGCAATTTCTTTTAATAAATCCATAATTTGCACGCTAGTTTCTGTATCAAGTGCTCCTGTCGGTTCATCTGCCAATAAAATTTCCGGATTATTGATTAAAGCGCGGGCAATAGCCACCCGTTGCATTTGTCCACCTGACATTTGGTT
>DKYS01000129.1:11071-11278 GCA_002493395.1 Turicibacter sp. UBA7094
CATTTGTCCACCTGACATTTGGTTCGGTTTTTTATGCAAATGGTCTGCCAGACCTACTTTAGTTAACACTTCCACTGCACGTTTTCGGCGTTCTGCTTTAGAAATTCCAGCAAGCGTAAGTGCCAATTCAACATTCGATAATACGGTTTGGTGAGGAATTAGATTATAACTTTGAAAAACGAAGCCAATCGATTTATTTCGGTAAAG
>DKYS01000062.1 GCA_002493395.1 Turicibacter sp. UBA7094
ATTCTATCTTGGTCAATTTTCTTCTTTTTCATCATCATAGTAAATTTATTACAGAAATTCAAGTGCTATCGATGATATTCCATCAATGTAATGGTATAATAATAAAGATAACACACTTTAATGAGATTTTAATTTAAAAATTATTTTTTCGACCTTTTTGAAGTCACGTGATATAATCTTAAAAAGATGTCCAAAATAAGGTTAGGACCAACGACGTTTTAGAAAACATTTATTTTGCTTTACGTCAAATGGATTAAATTTTTGAAAAAATACTCATGATATTGATTGAAAGGGAGTGCTTTATGAGTCAACGTAAAAAAAACGCTCACTTTAAACCAAATGATGTTGCGGTTTTTGCTCTAGGTGGTTTAGGTGAGGTTGGAAAGAACATGTACTGTATCCAGTACAAAGATGAAATTTGTATCATTGATGCCGGGATTAAGTTCCCTGAAGATTATTTACTTGGGGTTGATTATGTTATTCCAGATTACCAATATTTAATTGATAATCAAGAGAAAATCGTCGGTTTATTTATTACCCACGGTCATGAGGACCATATCGGTGGAATCCCCTTTTTGCTTCGCCAACTCACTATTCCTAAAATATATGCGGGAAAATTGGCAATTGGTTTAATTAAAAATAAATTAGAAGAACGAAAACTTATGCGCCAAGCTAACATTGTCGAGTTCAACTCAGACACAGTCATTAAATCTAAACATTTTACCTTTGAGTTTTTCCGTACTAACCACAGTATTCCTGACTCATACGGAATTGCGATTAAAACACCTCATGGAACAATTGTCCATACAGGAGACTTTAAGTTTGACTTTACTCCGATTGGACCCCCTGCTGACTACGCTAAAATGGCTCGTTTAGGTGAGGAAGGCGTGTTATGTCTTTTATCAGATAGTACAAACAGTGAATTACCGATTTTTACAATTTCTGAACGCCGTGTCGGTGAAAATTTAGGGGATACGTTTAAAAAGATTAAAGGGCGTATTATTATTGCCACCTTTGCTTCAAACGTTCACCGTGTTCAACAAATCGTAGAAGCTTGCCTTGGAACGAATCGTAAAATTGCTATCTTTGGTCGAAGTATGGAAGCAACGATTAAAATTGGTTTAGAATACGGTTATATCCGTTGTCCAGAAGACACCTTTATCGCTGCCAATGAGATCAAACATCTTCCTCAAGAAGAAGTGACTATTTTATGTACAGGGTCACAGGGAGAACCGTTAGCTGCCCTCTCACGCATTGCAAATGGAACACACCGACAAATTCAAATTATTCCAGGGGATACCGTGATTTTTTCATCGTCTCCTATCCCAGGAAATGCATTAAGTGTCGGACGAACAATCAATGCCCTATACCGTGCGGGTGCTGAGGTTATCACCCACAGTCCACTTACTGATATCCATACATCTGGACACGCAGGTCAAGAGGAGTTAAAACTTATGCTTAGCTTAATGCGTCCTAAATACTTCCTACCTATCCATGGGGAGTACCGTATGTTAAGTGTACATGCTCAATTAGGCGTGCAATGCGGAGTAAAAGAGGAAAACTGCTTCGTCATAAACAATGGTGAAGTTCTCGCCTTTAATCAACATGGTGCCCGTTTAGCGGGACGGGTTCCATCAGGAACGGTTTATACCGACAATAGCGGTCTAGGCGATGTCGGAACAGAAATTATTCGTGATCGTAAAGTTTTATCTGAAGACGGGTTAGTCATCATTGCGGTGTCCATTAAGCGTTCAGAAAAACGTCTCTTAAATGGACCAAACGTTGTTTCTCGCGGATTCGTCTACATGAAAGAATCGGAGGATTTAATCAAAAATACTGAGACAGCTGTTCGTGAAGTCGTTTTACATAAATTACAATCTTCTAAACACTTCTCGACAGAAGAATTGAAATCAGCTATTTGTGAAGTGGTGTCTCCATTTCTATTTAGTAAGACCCAACGTCGTCCAATGATTTTACCAATCATTATGGAAATTTAAACAAGAAAAAAGACAGTTTCGTTAGAACTGTCTTTTTTTTAATCGTGTCCTTGATAGAGTTTATCTAAAGAAACAACCTCTTATTTTAGAGTTATCGATACTGAATTATTGGATACCAGAAGGGACAAACATTTGAGACAAGGCGTCTGTCCCTTAAAATGATCAACCTATTTCTGATACAACGACCAAAATCATGGCACAGCGAAGCTATTATTGACCGTAGAGACAGATTAACTCATATGAAGCGTCTTATATGATAGCTTGAATTAAGTAACAACTCTAAAAATACCAAGGAGACACTAAAGTTTTTACCGAAAAAAACTAAAACTTCTAGAATAGAATCATTTTTAGAACCAACCGATTTCTAGATGATAAAAGGCGTCGCCACAAGTTGGCAACGCCTTTTTTATTATTTTTCCGTAATTGTCACTTTAACAATAGAAGCTGTATCATAATTTGCAATTTCATCTTGATAAGTTTCTAAATTAATATCAGATGATCCACCAGTTGTATACGCCGCTAAAACAAACTCTTTTCCTAATTCTCCACCATATTGTTCAAGAGTGACGCGTTTTTCAAAATTAATCGCTGGTGTCTCTGTTTTTACGAGTTTATATTCTGGATTTTTGTCATCAGTTGTTTTTTCTTGATCGACTTCAGCAATAGTAAGAATTGATTTAACATCATCTTTTCCAACATTTAAAACCAAGTGAACGAGAGAATTTTTCTCCATTTCATCAGTCGTATAGTTAGGAACTTCGATGGTATTCACAAGTTCACCTGATTCATATTGATCCACGACCATTTTAATTTCATAAGATGATCCTGTTGGTAATAACACCGATTCGACCGTACTTTGATCTTCACCATAATTCGCAGATTTTAATAATAAATCGATAACCCCACTCATTTGTTGGTTAACAACTTTAACGTCACCTTCAGGTAATTTTGCCGCACTACACCCTGTTACTAAAAGAATACTCATAACGGCACAAGCCGCCCATTTTATTTCTTTTGTCATAAGTTCATTCCTCATTTCGTTAATCTTTTTTTAGTATATCATATAAGCTAAATGACAATTGTACTTTTTGTGTTCCTTTTATATTTTCCACTATATTTTTACACCTTATTCACGTTTTAAACAAATTTTTATCATGCACACAAGGTAACAAAAAAAGAGGCCAAGACCTCTTTTAACTATGTAAAAGCCAGTGATCAAATTCACTAATATCTTTATTTGCCCCAATAACGAGTAAGACATCGCCTTCTTTAATCTCTGTATTAGCTTGGGGCACAACAATATTGTAGTTTCGTTTAATCGCAGCAATATTGATTCCAAAACGTTGCGGAATATTTAAATCAATGAGTGTCTGCCCGATAATAGGACCTGCCGCAAGCACTTCAACAATACTATAATTATCAGATAGAACTAAATAATCTAAGACGAAATCCGATAACATCTGGTGTGCTAATCGCTTTCCTGTATCCTTTTCCGGTTGAATAACAGAATCCGCTCCAATTTTTAAAATAACTTTCTTGTGATAATCATTTACAACTTTTACTGTAACTTTATTAACACCAATTTCTTTTAATAACAATGCTGTTAAAATACTCGCCTGAATATTTTGGCCGATTCCAACGATGACATGATCAATATTACGAATTCCGATACTTCTTAACGCCTCTTCATCTGTCGAATCTAAAATAATGGCCTGTGTCGCAATATTCACGTATTTTTTAATGATTTCTTCATTACAGTCAATTGCTAAAACATCTGCTCCTTGGCGAGCTAATTCTTCAACGACACTTCCGCCAAATTGTCCACATCCTATGACGGCAAAGGTTGTATCTTTCTTTTCCATAAATAATCCCTCTTTATTATCGGCTGTATTTTTCGCTAAAAATACACTACCTCATATTTAATCTGATTTGATTATTTTATATTCCCAATTATTTTAACACGATTCTTCCTATTTTTCTATTCCATTTAGACTAAGTTTTTTTATAAATTCGATGGGGTCTGCTATAATAAAACATGAGGTGATAAAATGAAAGAACCATTTATTTTAAACGAGAACTTACTCTTTTTAAATCCGTGGATGTCTCAAAACAAACACTTAGTCGCAGGATTTACGACAAATAAAGGGGGAACCTCAGTTGGACCCTTTGAAGGCTTAAATATTGCCTACCATGTCGGAGATAAACCAGAAGCTGTCTTAAAAAATCGTCAAATCGTTGCCGATGCCTTAAATTTCCCGTTAGAAAAATGGGTGTTTGCCGAACAATTACATACGACAACGGTTCATAAAGTAACACACGACGATTTAGGGGCTGGCGTTTATAACTTTGAATCAGGAATTAAGGCAACAGATGGGCTTTATACAACAGAAAAAGACGTTGTATTAGCCACTTTCTATGCTGATTGTACGCCCCTTTACTTTTATGTTCCGACACGAGAACTCATTGGAGTTGCTCACGCGGGATGGCGTGGAACAGTTGACGGAATGATGCATGAAATGTTACGCACGCTAAAAGAAGTAGAAGGCATCGATCCGAAAGATATTTTAGTTGCTATTGGGCCTTGTATTGGACGTGATGCTTACCGTGTCGATGATTTAGTCGTCAATGAAGTAAAAAAATCTAAAGTAGCTGGATGGGAAGAAACATTTATTGAACTTGGGAATGGGCAGTATAAATTTGATCCGAAACTCCTCAATTATAAACAAGCCCGTCATGAGGGGGTTCCCGCTGAAAATATTCTCATAACTTCTTATTGTACGTATACTGATGATGATTTATTCTTTAGTTTTAGACGTAACAAAGAAACAGGCCGCATGATGAACTTTATGTGTTTAAAATCTGAAGAATAAAAAGCTTGCGATTTTCGCAAGTTTTTTTATTTCCTTTACGTATACGCTATCCTTTATGGTATCAATCCGTATCATTTTAACCCTATCCTCCCTTTTCTTATCCTGTTACGCAACCTGTATCATTTCAAGAATCGTCATCAAAGCCACACCCAATGATATGAAACCCTCCTATCCTACTCTTTATCAAACGTCCTCTCTTCTTGATTAACATTCTTAGCTATCTCAAAAGACTATCGTGTAACGCTAGACCCATGAATAAAACTTCCTATTCATCACCTTAGTCGCCTTTTTTCATATGGGGCCGATTGTCTGTCATCACTATAAAAAGTTCCTCACTTTCATCCGTTTATAAGTACTAGAATTCGATTTCTACTCATATATTTCATCATCTATTAACCGTTAGAAGGGGGATTTGAGATGAAAACTATGATAAATGTCGAACATTTAACTAAACAATACAAGGAAGTGTTAGCAGTAGACGACCTATCTTTTCAAGTGGATGAGGGAGAAATTGTAGGATTACTCGGACCGAATGGAAGTGGGAAATCGACCACAATCAACTGTATGCTATCGCTGTTAAACTTTGATCGCGGAACCATTAAACTCTTTAACAAGGAAATGAAGCCAGATGCCTACGATTTAAAGGCAAAAATCGGTGTTATTTTTCAAGAAGTCGCTGTATTTGAGGAACTGACCGTCTACGAAAATATCGATTACTTTTGCGGCCTATACATCAAAGATAAATCAATAAGAAAACAGGCAGTTGAAGAAGCCATTCAATTAGTCGGACTAGAAGATTATAAAAAGTTCTATCCTAAAAAACTATCCGGTGGACTCTTAAGACGCCTAAATATCGCCTGTGGGATTGCCCATCGTCCAACACTCATTTTTCTTGATGAACCCACGGTTGCGGTTGATCCTCAGAGTCGGAACCATATTCTAGATGGTATCAAACAGTTAAGAAAAAATGGTGCCACGATCGTTTACACGACTCATTATATGGAAGAAGTTGAACAACTTTGTGATCGTGTCATCATTCTTGATAAAGGAAAAATCATTGCGATGGGGACGACAGACGAACTAAAAGCAAACACACAAATTGCAGAAAAAGTCATCCTTGAAATTCATGAATTAGACTTAGAAGCTATCCAAAAAATAAAGGACCTCAAAAATGTAGCTGACGTTCGTTACAACGCCCCAAATTTAGTCGTAACTTATAAAACGGGAAAAAATAATTTAGTCGAGATGATTGATTATTTAAAAACTTCCCCGCTCCACTATACGACGATTTACTCACAACGACCTACGCTCAATGATGTCTTTTTAGAATTAACAGGAAAGGAGCTGCGTGATTAAGATGCATCATTTTAACTATGCCCTTAAAATGCTTCTAAAAGATAAAATGCTCATCTTTTGGACTTTCGCCTTTCCTATTATCCTGGGAACTTTTTTTAACCTGGCTTTTTCGAATATCGAAAATAGCGAAAAATTAAAGGTCATTCCTATCGCTCTCGTTCAAGACGAAGAATTAAAGACGAATCCGATTTTCAAAACAGCCTTTGATGCTCTCAGCATGCCCGATAGCGAACACCAACTCTTTCAGACGCACTATACAACAGAAAAAAAGGCAAAAGAATTACTAGCCGAAGGCGAAATTATTGGCTATTTACAATTAAAAAATCAAACGCCTTCACTCACCTTTAATACCAACGGAATTAATGAAACAATCTTCCAATTTGTGACCGAAGAAATCACTCAAAAAAGCCACGTTATTCATCAGCTCATTGAAAAGGAAATGAGCAAACAACAGACCCTCGACATCAATCCCGAACAAATTTATGAGGACGTCTTAGCATTAGTCAATGAAGAACAGGTGATGTTAACAGACATTTCAAGTGAACATTTAAGCTACACTCAAATTGAATTCTATACGCTCATCGCTATGACATGCTTATATGGAGGCACATTAAGTATGATTGCCGTTAATCGTATCTTAGCGAATATGTCTGCGCAAGGAAAGCGGACGGCCATATCCCCCACCAAAAAACAGACGCTCCTTTTGAGCCATTTACTCGCATGCTACCTCGTTCAACTCCTCGGCCTGGCGCTTTTGTTTTTGTATACCCGATTCGTGTTAAATGTTGATTATGGGAATCATATTGGGTTTATTCTTTTACTTGCATTGATTGGAAGTTTTTGTGGTCTTTCGTTAGGGATGGCCGTCGGCGTTCTATTTAAAACAACTGAAAATGTCAAAATAGGAATCTTAATTTCCGTTACAATGCTTGGATGTTTCCTTTCAGGAATGATGGGAATTACCATGAAGTACCTCGTCGATACACGGCTTCCTCTTTTAAATCAGCTCAATCCCGCGAGTATGATTACAGATGGCTTTTATTCGTTGTATTACTATGAAACATTTGAGAGATATTGGGCTAACATTTTCCATTTATTACTCGTTTCTATTGTCCTCATCGGAGTCTCAATCTTTTGTTTAAGGAGGCAAAAATATGATTGTATTTAAAACTTATTGGAAAATTTTAAAAAAGAATCTCCCGCTGGTCATTCTTTATACTGTCCTATTGATTGGATTTGCAGCCTCAAACATCAAAACAAATGAAAAAAATCTTAACTTCGTCGCCAATAAACCCGATGTCCTCCTTATTAATGACGATGAGGGGGGCGAGATTACCGATCATCTCATTGGGTATTTAAAGGAACATACCGAGTTAAGCCTGTCGACAGTCCCTGAGGAGGATCAGATAAATGATGCCCTATTTTATCGAGACATCAATTACGTCATCTATATTCCTAAAAATTATAGCCACGACTTTTTAGAAAGAAATGCCCCTGAAATAAAGGTAAAAAGTACGGGTGATTATCAGGCCTCTTTAGCAGAAATGATTTTATCCCGCTATCTCAACCTGGCCACGATTTATCAAAAGACAGCACCAGATCCCCTTGAATTCATGCGCGCACTGGATCAAACACTCGCACAAACAGTTGAGATTCAAATGACTTCACCGTTAGATGTCAATCAGTTAACAAAAGCGACTTCTTATTATAATTTTGCTAGTTACAGTATTCTCGCCTGTCTGATTTTTATTGTGAGTTTAATTTTGAATCATTTTAATCAACAAAATGTAAGAAAACGGCGTCTCATTAGCCAAATGAGTGATAAAAAACATAACCGATTCTTGCTCCTTGCTAATAGTTTATACGCCCTTACGATCTGGTTCGTATATGTTGCACTTAGTTTTCTTTTGGTTGGAGATATTATGTTTAGCCCTCACGGGGTCATTTATATCATAAATGCCCTCATGTTAACACTTTGTGCCACAAGTATCGCGTTTTTTATTGGAACGCTCGTCAAAAATCCAAACGCCATTAGTGGGATTGTAAATGTCATTGCTCTAGGTTCAAGCTTTTTATGCGGCGCCTTCGTTCCAATGGAGTGGCTACCTGAATCCGTTCTCACCATTGCCCATGCCATTCCAACCTTCTATTACATCAAAACAAATGAAATGTTAAAAACACTGGAGTCGTTTCATCTGGATGCCTTAAAACCATTCCTCATGAATCAGCTCATTCTATTAGGTTTTACCGTCCTTTTTATGATTTTCACTCAAATCGTCTCAAAAAGAGACAAGAAAAATTGGATAATCCATTTAATAATAGGAACCTTCCAATAAAAGGGCTTATCTAAAAAATCTATTTATCCACTTAACGCTTCCATCCTGTCTCCTTCATTGACAGAGATGGAATTTTTTTTGTTAGATATAGCCCCTTCTTCTCTCATTATTTTTTATCAGTAATATAACCTTTTTCTTTTTAATCCCCTAAAAAAAGGGAGCCAGTTTGGCTACCTTAGTTAAATGATTCATGATTTAAAGAGAGGATTTCTTAATGCCAATGAGGCGTTTAAACGTTTGAATTGAGCAGATGCATAAGAAAGTAAAAATAACAAGACAAATCATAACGGCAATAAAGAAAGTTGGCGTTAAATCCGCGGTCATTAAATCCCCTAAAGCAGAAATCGCAAAATAACTATGCAAAATACCAACTCCTAGCGGAATCAAATAAAAGAGGACGACTTCACGTACGATCGCTCGCCCTAACTCTGACGACCGTACTCCAATTTTCAATAAAACCTGATACTTTTCCTTATCCTCTGATCCATCATGATAGAGTTTCATATAAATAATACTTCCCGT
>DKYS01000073.1 GCA_002493395.1 Turicibacter sp. UBA7094
TAGCCCCCATCAAGGCAATCGCAAAAGTGGCTCCTTGTGTAATCCCCATTAATGAAGGCTCAGCAATAGGATTTCTTGTCACCCCCTGCATCATTGCGCCCGTAATACCAAGAAGACCGCCTATAAAGGCGGTACAAATAGCTCTTGGGATTCGAACATCTCTAACTAACTGCATATCTAAAATATCTTCGTAATGAAAGATACTATCTATCACTGTCTGCAACGGGATACTTTTCGCCCCCGCACAAATCGCAACAATTAGCCCAGTTATTGCGAATACACTACAGAATGTCACTAAAAATGTAACTTTTTTATTCATGCATATCCGCCAATAAGCCTTGAACTTCATCCACAAATGCTAAACGGCCAATTGGGCTATAACCTTGATTAAAATATGGGCTCGCCGGTAAGGTTACCACATGGCCTTCTTTAACAGCTTTTGTTCCCTTCCAAATACTGCTCTCCTCTAATGTTTTTAAATCCTCATCCGTTCCAACCGCAAAAATATAGTCTGCCTCAATCGCCGCTAATCCATCAAGAGAAACAACAGGTAAACTAATATCTTCTTGTTGTGGCATACCAACTGGTTTTAAAAGTCCCATGTCGTTATATAAGATAGACCCAAGTCCCGCTTGATCAAAAATAAATAAGCTTCCCGCACTCGCTAAAAATGAAAGATACGTACTATCTGCACCATAAGTCGCTTTAATTTGTTCACCGACTTCTTGCGCTTTTTCTAAATAATTATCAATCCATGTTTGAGCTTCTGCCTCTTTTCCAAACACTTGCGCAACGTGTAAAAAGTCTTCTTTCCAGTCCACTTGTTTCATTTCAACCATTACAACCGGTGCAATTTTTGATAATTGATTATACATCTTTTCTTGAACTGTTGAAATAACAATTAAGTCTGGATTAAGAGCCATAATCGCCTCAACATCCATCTCTGCTAACATACTATAACCTAAAATTTTAGCATCTGCTAATGTATCCTCTAAATACGTTGGTAAAATAGTATAATCATAACCGTCACTATTTGCGGTTCCAATCACCTTATATCCAATTAATGATAAAATATCACTTGCTCCACTAATATCAACAATACGTTTTGGATCTTTTGGAATTTCGACCTCCCCTTTCACATCTGTTACTGTACGCATTTCAACCTTTTCTGATGTGACTGGTTCTTTTTCTCCCTTATCCGTCTTTGAGCAGCCAACAAGTAATCCAACTAAAACAAAAAGACTCATGAATGACAAAATTACTTTTTTCATTTTCAATTGTTCCTCCTTTAAATTCAACGATCTCCACTCACGTGGTTAGCGTAAGCTAACTAGCGACCCTAATTATACAAAACTCACTTTATGGGGGCAATATTTACATCTTTTTTAATTATTTTATCACCAAATAGAATCACTATTTGCGTATTAAATGGGTATCTCTTTTTAGAATAACCTAAACTTGATCTTTTTATTCTGACTAAAAAAGAACTTTTTCCTCCGTTAAAATACATGATGCCCCCTCCCTCTGACGATTAGTAGGGGACTACCCCTCATCAATTTATTTTCCTTATCAACAAAAAAACTGCTACGATGTGTAGCAGTTTTTCGAGTTTATTTAGACATTGAATCAATAATCGTTAACTTGTGCTCAATAGATTGACGTCCGGCTGTTTGAGGAACGATTTCAGGATAGCCAACATTTAATAACGCAACAACTTTTTCGTTAGCTTTTACCCCAATTTTCTCTTTAAATTCGTTGGCACGAATAAATGGGGCACTTACCCATGTGACACCAAGCCCAACTTCCCATGCAGCTAATTGAAAATTTTGAATGAGCGCACATGTTGCTGCATAATCTTCCTCATATTCTTTTACTTGATCACGGTCTTCCATGACTACAACAATTTGGCAAGGAACCGGTCCACGCTTTTTGTGTTTATGTGGATGTGCCCCAGGTCCTGATTCAGGTTTTGGAACACTCTGAATCGCCTCCTTTAAAACCTCTCTTCCTTCATCGAAAAACGCAATGAAGCGCCATGGTTCTCTTAACTTATGATTAGGTGCCCATGTCGATACTTCAAGCAACTCACTAATTAATTCTTTTGAAACTGGCTCCTCTTTGAATGAACGAATTGTACGACGTTCCTTAATTACCTCTGCTACCGAATGAGCAACGATATTTTCCATCATTAAACCCCCTCTCTAAGTTTAATATTTAAAAGATTCAAACGCGTGTTAGCAATAGCTAACTCCTATTATAAAATGACCTAAAAGTAAAGTCAATTAAAGCACTTACTTAAAATGAGCTTCTTTCTATCTGATAGTTCTTTCCCGCTCCCATCTTCTGATCACATGAAAAAAGACAGTATCTTAAAGATACCGTCTAATCACTTAACGATGTTTTTTCGATGAACGCTCTTTACGTACTAAGCGAACCACGGCTTCAACATGACTTGTCTGAGGGAACATGTCAACCGGTTGAATATAATCCACACGATATTTTTTCGTTAATTCTTTTAAGTTTTTCGCCATTGTTGACGGATTACATGAAACGTAGACAATCGTTTTAGGTTGAACACGTTTTAACATTTCAATCAGTTCATCCCCTAATCCTGTACGTGGTGGATCCACAATCACAACATCTGGTTTGAATCCATCATTCGCCCACTTTGGAACGATTTGTTCTGCTTTTCCAACCGCATAATACGTATTCGTTAATCCGTTTAACTTCGCATTTTCTTTTGCATCGTTAATCGCTTGGCGGGTAATATCTACCCCACGAACTTCACTTGCCTTATCAGCAACCCACTGTCCGATTGTTCCAACCCCACAGTAAGCATCAACGACTTTTTCCGTTCCCTTTAAGGCTGCTGCGTATTTCACCTGATTATATAATTTAATCGTCTGTTCTGGATTTAATTGATAAAAAGCACGTGGTGATAAATTAAATTTAAATCGACCTAATTCATCCGAAATAAATTTCTCTCCCGCTACATGTTTTAACTCTTTTCCTAAAATCTCATGCGTATCCTCGCGGTTAATACTCACATAAACCGATTTAACTTCCGGACAATACTTCATCAAATCTTTAGCGAGCGAATACATCTTTTTAAAATCATTATTCGCAAACACAAAAGTAACTTGAACTTCTCCCGTTATAAATCCACGACGGACAACAATATAACGAGCCGTTCCTTTACGCGTCTTTGGTGCGTATGCAAACACTTTATAATCGTCTAATAAATCGACCGCGTGATTGATAACTTTGTTGATTTCCTCGTACTGAACATCACAATCTGTTACATTCACAAGCTCACGTGAATTCATACTATAGAATCCAACCATAATTCCATCTTCATCATAACCAACAGGCATTTGCGCGCGGTTACGATAATTATATGGATCTTTCATTCCCATCGTTGGACGAATATCACACTCATCTGGATCTAAACTCGTATAGCGCTCAATCGCCTGAGACACGGCATCTCGTTTAATACGAAGTTGTTCTTGATAAGACATATGTTGCAACTGACATCCACCACACGTTCCAAAAACCTCACACTCCGGTTGGACGCGGTGTTTTGATTTTCGCTTAATACGCACGACTTCTGCCTCTGCGTATCCATTCGCTACACGAGTACACGTTGCAACAACTTCCTCGCCAACCAACGTTCCAGGAATAAAAACGGCTTGTTTTTTATAATAACCGATTCCTTCACCATTAATTCCAATTCGTTTAATCGTTACTAAAAACTCTTGACCAACCTTTAAAGGGGACATATTCATCTATTTAAACCTCCAACCGTATTTTTTCATTTATCTTTTAATCTTACCACATTC
>DKYS01000099.1:0-8232 GCA_002493395.1 Turicibacter sp. UBA7094
CATAATTCCATCTGCCTGTGTTAATACATTATCCGGATAATTATGATACTTCGAATCATATCCTAAAAGAATTAATACAAACGTACCTAAAATGGCAAATGGAAACTCTTTTGTAATAATTGATCGCTTCACTGTTAATGGACAGATAAAGGCAGAAACTCCAACGACGACTAGTAAATTAAACATGTTTGAACCGATAACGTTCCCTACCGTAATATCATTCGCCCCTGCAAATGCTCCCGTAATACTGACTGCAGCCTCTGGAGCACTTGTTCCAAACGCGACGATAGTTAACCCAATGATTAAACTCGGGATTTTTAGTGTTTTAGCAATAGACGAGGCACCGCCAACAAACCAGTCAGCACCTTTAATTAACAAAATAAAACCAACAACTAAAATAATATAACTCATTTAACTCACATCCTTTTTATTAACGATTTAAGAAAATACTCAGCCCTATAAGGATTAAAATAATTCCTCCGATAATCTCAGCATAATTATTTAAATACCTTCCTATCTTATTCCCCATTAATACGCCAGCATAACTAATTACAAAGGTTATCAATCCAATAATTGTGATGGCTAACACAATATTAACATTAAAAAAGGCAAACATAACTCCTACAACGAGGGCATCAATACTTGTCGCAACGGCTAAAAGTGTCAGCGATTTAATACTTAACGAATCCTGTTGGCTCCCCTTGTCTTCATCATGTGAAAATGCCTCGTATAACATCTTTCCACCAATTGCTCCTAATAAGATAAGGGCAATCCAAGGGGTGAAAGCCTGAATATACTTAGCAAAGCTTTGTCCACAAGCCCATCCGATAAAGGGCATTAACGCCTGAAATCCACCAAAAAATAATGCAACCTTAGCCGCCTGATTTGACGTGGCTCGTTTAAGGCTTATTCCCTTGGCAATAGAAACCGTAAAAGCGTCCATGGCTAAACTCACCGCAATAAAAATTAACGTTAAAATTCCCATTAGGAAACCTCCTCCAAACCATTTAAAATGAGTCGTAAGAAAGCAACAAAAAAACGAGAATCACACATAACAAAAAAAAGTTATGTATGAGTCTCGTTATTTAATATTAAGCCAGAAATTAATTTCGCGATTGTTGACCTAATCACATCAAAGATGCTAACTACTCCCTCATTCTTAAACAGGTTTTAATTAATAACGAGATTAGTATACTATATTTATCAACCATATTTCAAGAATGACATTCCATTTTTTGAAATATAACCTTATTATTTACAACTTCTAAAAAATTAAAACAACAATCGTAAAAATCAAGAAGATTACTTATCAAAAATTGAAACTTCATATCTATTAACTAAAATTTTATCGCCTCAACGACGGAAATCTAACTTTTTCGTCTAACTAGCTAGGTATAATAAAAAAATCATAGGGGGTGAGGCTGTGGGCCGCTATCGAAAAAGGCAACAAAAAATTTGGCTTAATCTTATTAAATATAACCTTATAACTTTACTAATTGGTGGGGGGATTTTTTATTACTATGACACCCGATCACTCGTCGAGTCACTCAATCACAAAATTGAGCAACAAAATCAAACAATTGACCAGCAACATCATGCTCAAACGTCCTTAATTGATGCTAATCACTCATTACAACAACAATTAGAGGGAGCATTACAAACAAAATCAACATTAGAAAACGAGGCGACTTCTCAGGAAGACCAACTACTGGCTTTAACTGAACAAAATCAACAACTAAATCAAAATATTAACAGTTTGAGCCAGCAATTAGAAGAATTAACTAAACTCAATGAACAATACGTTCTAGAGCGACCGTTAAGCGTCAACGAACTCGAAACAAAATATCGAACGTTATTAGGGGAGGCTCAAACTCAAGCCTCTGAGTTAGAAACCGCTAAAAATGAAGTTCAGAAAGAACGAGATGAGATACAAAATTATTATAATCAACTCAATGAACACTTTTATGTAAAAGACGACTTAAAAGTTAAATTGGTTGAAACACGAACGGATGACCAACATTACTGGGTAGCGGAAGTCGTTTCCTCAGATACAACTCCCCTAAAAGGGGCCATGGCGAATGACACCTACAATGGGGACCGTGAAACCATTTCATCAATGGCCAAGCGATTAAACGCTGTCCTCGCTATTAATGCATCAGGATTTTATGCTAAGACAAACAGACCCATGGGCGCCGTTGTACGTAATGGCCAACTGATTAGTTTAGATTCCTCTTATACTGAGGAGGTATTATCTCTTCAATCAGATGGAGACTTAGTCTTTACAACGGTCAACACAGAAGAAGAATTTAAAAATTCCGATATTGAACAAACTTTTACCTTTGGACCCATTTTAATTCGTGACGGAAATCCCGTCCCACTGACAGATAATAGTTATCATCCTAGAACAGCCATTGGACAACTCGATCACAATAGATACATCCTACTAGTTGTAGAGGGGCGCATGGAAGGAGCAAAAGGAATGAGTCTTCAAGATTTACAACAAATCTTTTTAAATCTAGGTTGCCAAACAGCCTATAATTTGGATGGTGGTGGTTCAACGAGCCTTTACTTCCAGGGAAAACTTATTAATACCCCCTCAGATGGGAATGAACGTGCTGTCGTTGATATGATTTATTTTTAAAAAGTAATAATCTCATATTATTTCTAAAAAAAAGAACAATTACGATTACTTAATCCTAATTGTTCTTTTTTACTATCTTGTCGTATTCATTTACTTATTAGATAACTTTTTCAGTGCATCTAAATTAAACGTTTGCGCCCATTCAATAGCGGTCTTCCCCTTAATTACTAATTGTGGACTAATTTCTGATAAAGGAATCATGACAAAATCACGATTAATCATATGTGGATGGGGAATAATTAACCTATCTGTTATTAGATTTTGATCTTCATAAAGTAAAATATCTACATCAATCACACGAGGTCCCCACTTCACCTCACGAACACGTCCCAATCGATTTTCAATACTTTGGCACACATCTAATAATTCTTCAGGAGATAAGGAAGTTTCTATTTGTATAACTAGATTCATAAAAATATCTTGATCAACATATCCCCAAGGCATCGTTTCATATAAAGATGAACTATTTATAATCCGAATACCTTCATGATGATTCAACATTTGAACAGCATCATACAAGTATCTTTTCTTATCTCCCATATTGGATCCTAGTCCTAAATAGGCATTTTTCATTTCTCTCACCCCTATCTTGTGACTAATAAACTAACCGCAGCTGTCCCATTAAAATTAGTAATAGGTGGTTGCATCTTTCTAACTTCTACTTTTACATTTTCAATAGATAAATAGGTTTCAATCAATTTATTTCCAATTCGATAAGCTAATGTTTCTAATAAATCAACATGTTCACCATACATAACATCTTCAATAATAGCATAAGCATCTGCATAGTTAATTGTTAAATTCAAAGCATCCGCTGCACCAGCCCTTGCAACACAGTTTGTCTTCATCCACACATCAACCTTAAACTTTTGATCAAATTCATATTCATGCGGACATGCCCCATGTCGTGTCGTAAAAATCATATCATTTAACATAATTTGTTCCATCTTAATCCTCCTCTTTCACTTCACTTATTAATTCACTCATGACCCGAGCTGCCCGCACATTTTCAAGAACATCATGTACCCGAATGATATGAATACCTTTACTAACCGCAAAACAGGTCGCAGCCATCGTTCCCTCAGAACGTTGACTCACATCTAAACCACCTAACAAATGTCCAATCGTCCCCTTCTTACTTACTCCAAGCAAGATTGGATATCCAAGTTCGTGCAATTCAGAAATACGTTGTAATAATTCAATATTTCCATCAACCGTTTTAGCAAAACCAATTCCCGGATCAATAATAATTTTATCCCCAGAAACCCCAGCCTCGGTTACTAGTTGAACACTTTCCATGATTTCCTTTTTAACCATCAAAACAATGTCCTCATACTCAGTCAAATGACCATTAATTGCAGTTATACAGTTCGTTTCTTCTAAATTAGGCTTACGATTATGCATTAAGACAACATAGGCACCTGTTTGTGCCATTACCGCAGGCATTAAAGGGTCAAACTTCGCCCCTCCAATATCATTGATTATTGTTGCTCCCGCTAAAACAGCTTGCCTCGCCACCTCCGCCTTATACGTATCAATTGAAATAGGTACATCTATTTCAGTAGATAATCGTTTAATTACCGGAATAACTCTTTCTAATTCCTCGTTCACATCAACTATATTCGATCCAGGACGGGTTGACTCCCCTCCTACATCAATAATATCGGCTCCATCTCGAACCATTTGCTTAGCCCGTTTAACAATCTCTTCTAATTGCAGATATTTTCCACCATCTGAAAAACTATCCGGTGTAATATTTAAAATTCCCATAACTAAAGGTTTCTTATTATTTAATAACATCATAATCTCCCTTGTTTTCCAAATGTATTTCAACTTATTTATAAGTATAATTCATATCAAACGCTAAGTAAACACAAAAAAATCGTGCTAATTAACGGCACGATTTTTTTGTGTTTACTTTGTCTCACTATTCTCTAACGCCTTAAAGAATCCTTTAGGATGTTTACAAACTGGACACATCGTTGGAGCTGCCACTCCAAAATGAATATGTCCACATACCTGACACTCCCAGGCGATAGGAGTTGCTCGTTTAAACATTGTATCCTCTTCAAACTCTTTTGCTAATGCCGCAAAACGTTGACGATGTGTTTCTTCAATTTTTCCAATTAAGCGAAACGAAGTGGCAATCTGAGGGAACCCTTCATCTTTCGCCGTTTGAGCAAATGCCGGATAAACTTCTTCATGTTCATGAGCTTCGGCATTAACTGACGCTATTATATTCTTTACCGTGTTCTCTTGATATAAGTCGACTGGATAAGCAGCATCAATTTCAATCTCTTCTCCGTTAAATTCCTCTGCTAAATGTTGAAAGAAAATGGTAGCATGCATTCTTTCTTGATCTGCAGTCAATTTAAAAACATCAGCCACTAAAGGATAGCCTTGCTTCCTAGCAATCCCTTCATAAAGATTATATCTATTTCGAGCTTGAGATTCCCCGGCAAAGGCTCGCATTAAATTTTTATGAGTTTGTGTTCCTTTTAAAGATGCCATTTTTTCCAACCTCCATTATCATTAGTTCGATAGTCTTATTTTGGAAAGTTAGAGGTGAAATATTCTCAAAATTAAAAGGTTGACGTTTATTCCCCTAGTTAATACCAAAATCTTTATCACCTTATTAGACATTTTCATGATTTTTTATTTATTTCTTCTTTTCTTGCAAATATTTGTAAATTATAATTAACTTCAACATTTGTAAAGTTATATCCTTTCTGGAATAAAAACAAATGATTTCATCCTCAAATATTAATTCTTAATTAGAAATAAGATCCTTACTTTTGATTAAATGATTTAAATCTCTATTTACTATCACAACTAAGCCTCATCAACTGATACGTTGACATAAAAACCATAAGGCGGCAAAGATTTATCCCCACCATCGATAAACAATGATTTTCTAATCAAGAACAAAGCACTCATCTATAATCTTGCACCACAGATTGAGCATTAATCTATCTCATCGAAATTTCCTTTAACTGATTAATCATAAAAATACTCCTTTCACAACAAGATATGTCATAAAAGGAGTAAAAAAACGTTATTCAATAATTCTTAGTAAATAATTATAAATCACCAATTGTTCTTGATTAATAGGAGTCATCACCATTTCCTTTAAGGTATATGGAATTTGAACCACGTCTCGAATAAATTTCATTCGTTGTTTAGCAACCGCCTCATAGAACTCTTTCTTATTCTGGGTTCTTAAATAATTCTTAATTGGTAAACTTAACTCTTTTAATTGCGGATATTCCGAATAGTAAAAAGCTATTAAGTCAACCGTTGCTACATGGGCACGATCATAGGTCATATTTTTAGGATTGAGTAATTGTGTGTAGTAATAACTTAACTCTGTTACCTTATTAACCTCTTCCCCTTCTCTTGCTAACCGCTTCGCTGACTGACTCATATATTTTTGACTATGTAAACTTCGAATAACATGGGTCGATTCACGGAAATGAGTATTGGTCACATCTTGGGCCATTAGCCAATTATAAACACTATAGAAATTAGCCAACTCTAAATACCCTAGTCTAGCTAAAGATGTAGCAATGCGACTTCTCAAATGACATCTTGCTTTCGGATCTTCCTCATTTTGATACAAAAAACTATATACTCCTAATCTCAATTTCAAAGGTAAATAATCCAGTGGTGTCATTGGATAAATTCTAAATTTACCCTTATAAATCCAAGCTATTCGTTGCATTAAAAATCTATTTAATTCGTCTAGTTGATGATCGTCCTTAATAAGGATTTTATAAAACTCGTCATTAAAAAACTTTTCTAAGGCCTCTAGCCGAGATTTAGATAAAGATAAATACCATTCTGGTAAACTATCCGATCCTTTTAATAGTTGATAAATGTATAAATACTTAATATTAAAAAGATACCCCCTACTGTTTATATCGGTCGTTAATTTTTTAAAACTGTTTAATCGAGTTGTATTAGGTTCTTGCTGATAATGATTAAAAAACATCTCCGCTCGATGAATAGCCTTTTGAAATTTCATATTAATCCCTCCATCAACTCACTATCTCCCTAATACAATATATGCAATCTATCTCTTTTTTTGTTATTATCCATTAAGAAATTTAAAAAAACTTACGGAGTTTCTCCATAAGTTTATCATAATTCTAAATCTGTCGACTCCTGTGGCAGGGCCGTAGAATCTTTGTCTTCCTGTAAACGAGGCAGCACCTCATTTAATAAATACTCTCTCACCTGATGACCCAGATCTTTACGACTTAAGGCAAAATCAATTGTCGCCTTCACAAATCCAAATTTATCTCCCACGTCATATCGTCTTCCCTGGAAATCGTAAGCATAGACAGCTTGTCGATCCATTAAACGGTCAATCGCGTCAGTTAATTGAATTTCACCACCTGTACCCGGTTCCTGATCCTCCAGCATTTCAAAAATTTCAGGGGTTAAAACATATCGTCCCATCACGGCTAAATTGGAAGGAGCCTCGTCAACAGCTGGCTTTTCAACCATTCCTGCCAATTTTACCATTCGCTTATCCCCACCCAATCTTTGAGATTCAGATGGACGAACAATCCCATACTTATATACTTCTTGATATGGTACTCTTTGAACCCCCATAATTGAGCAGCCAATTTTATTATACGCTTGAACCAATTGTTTAGTTGCCGGATTCTCCTCGTTAACTACTACATCATCTCCTAGTAAGACTACAAAAGGTTCATCTTTAATAAACGTTTTAGCACATAAAATGGCGTGTCCTAATCCCTTTGCCTCCTTTTGACGAACATAGTGGATTTGTACTAAATTAGAAATCGCCTTGACCATCTCTAACATTTCTAATTTACCTTTCTTTTCTAATGTATCCTCTAATTCATATGATTTATCAAAATGATCCTCAATCGGGCGTTTCATCGAACTCGTAACAATTAAAATTTCTTCAATTCCAGACGCGACGGCTTCCTCGACAATGTATTGAATTGTCGGTTTATCTACAAGAGGAAGCATCTCCTTAGGTTGAGCCTTTGTAGCTGGTAAAAATCGTGTTCCTAATCCGGCCGCTGGAATAACTGCCTTTCTTACTGGTTTCCGCATATTTTCATCTCCGTTTCAAAATATCCCATCTAATCTCCTATATCCATTATATTATAAATGATTCTAAATGAATTATAACAAGATCGAATGTAAAAAAATTAGATCATTTTTATTGATTACCTTCTTTCACCAAATGAATTAAAAATCATACATTAAATTAGGTAGTAAATCTACCGAGATTAAATGAGGTGAATATTTATGTGTGGAAATGGAAATTGTTGTTTTATTTTAGTTTTATTTATCTTATTAGCTATCATCGCTTGTTGCTGTAATGGTGGATTTTAATCCGCTACATCTAACTTATTAAGTTAAAAGGACGCCCCCTCTGGGGCGTCCTTTTATTATTCTATAAAAAAACAAAAAGAGTCTACAGATAAAAATTTTATTTTCTTCCTGCATTTCCCCTCTCACCAAATAAAAGAAAATTCATACATTAAATTAGGTAGTAAATCTACCGAGATTAAATGAGGTGAATAATTTATGTGTGGAAATGGAAATTG
>DKYS01000099.1:8564-9857 GCA_002493395.1 Turicibacter sp. UBA7094
AGCTATCATCGCTTGTTGCTGTAACGGTGGATTCTAAGCCAATAAATAATAACAACAAAAAAGGACCTGTCCGGGTCCTTTTTTATATTTCGGTCAATTTATCATCTTATTTTCTTCAAAAAAGAAAGAGCGACTAATAATCAAAATCAAAAAGTTTATAGATATTCTTAGGTAATTTCCTTTAAAGACGACTTCCCATCTTAAAGTAATAATGAGTATTCAATATTTTAACGCTTAATTGGGTTAACAGTTTATTTCTACAATTTAACTATAGATAATTCGCTGTTTATACATGTACACTTTATTTTTTCGGTTAATTTTAATTCCTCCACATCGATCAATTTGTTGCTGTAAAAATAACCTAAACTTTGAAATTCCTGATTTAAAGAGTTGGTATTTAATTTCCTTAAACTCTGAATCACTCAAAATAAAACCAATAAAATCATCTACATTATCAATTACCATTAAGGATTCATATTCATTTACCGTTACGTCCGAAAATGTTTGATTTAACATTTTCTCTGCAACAGTCTGCTTAACATAATAATGACGTTCATCTAAAGATTTTTCTCCTAATGATAGATCATATGCTGCTAAAAGTCGATGAATCGATGCATAGTAGTCTTCAACAATCTTTATATAACAGAATATTCCGTCATTTTTTAAAATCCTAATCCCTTCTGAAAAAAGTGCCTTTTGCTTTTCCTCACTCAGTAAATCTAAATTACTAGAATAAATAATATCAACTGTTTTATCCCCTAGTTCTAACCCTTGTCCCCGATTTAGCACAACACTCACATCATATGGATTTACCAACATACGTTTAATCCGTAAAATGTTCTCTAGTTTCTCGTCAACTAAATATAACTTTTTAAAAAGACTAGTGGGATGTAGTCCGCTTGTCCAGTATGCTAATGATGAGCACCCCAATTTAACAATAACGTCATTCCCCGTTAAAGTTACATTTTGAACTAGCCGTAAATAACTGTCCTGCTGTACACCATAGCGTTGAATCATGTACATCAAATCATATTTAGTCATTGGATAAATCGTTTCCCTTAATCCTTTTTCTGGGATTGATCCCATAACCATTTTTTCAACATTACAAATTGCATAAGACATTATTCCTCATCCCCCTTTCTTAGTTTCATTTATGAACATTAATATCCACATAAATTTATAATTAATGTGGATAAAGAATTATCGATTTTTGCCGATTAAATAGATGTTTTGAAGATATATAAAGAATTTTATCCACAAATCTGTGTATAATTTTATTATAACATATTGTGG
>DKYS01000099.1:10114-11343 GCA_002493395.1 Turicibacter sp. UBA7094
GAAAGAAATAAATAAATTTAATAGTATTTTTTACATAATATTATCGATTTTTGTTGTCGTTTTTAAAGTCATTTTGTCTTAAATTACTTTTTCACCCCTCCTTAATAATCAAAAAATACAAAAAAAAGAACTAAATATCCCCTTTTAAAAAAATATTTTCCTTATTTCGACACTAATAAATAAATTACTCACAATTATTCCTCATTAAATGACACTTACAATCTCGTAAATGCACGTAATATACAATAACTTTCTCTCGTGCATTAAGAGACCATTTACTATAAATTAATCAATAACTAGTCTAAACTTCAAATATAATCCATGATGCATCTATGGCGTCAAATAAATCCCTCTTACACAGATGAAGCCCACATCCATACTTAGATTAAATTTATCTTTGGTTAACCCAGAGGTAACCACTATCAATTTCCTTAACAATTGTTCATCTAATTCGACCCAACTAATTAAGGAGTATATAGAGCTAGGAATTCTGATTATAAATGATATTTTATCCCGAAAAGAAAATATTTTTTATTATCCGCCATCCCCCTCTATCCTTTGATACCCATTATTAAACATGTACGCGGAATAAGTACAATAAAGATTTCTAAATCCTCATAAAGTAACTTTTTGATGCATATACTGTTGTAAAAATACTTACAACTACCGAAGGAGGATAATTATGAAATTTCAACTTGTTGATCCATCCTATTGTGTAACGACTGATTTAACCTATCATAAATATGCTATATCTGAAGGAATACATGCTCTTTATCCTAACGCATCAATCAATATTCATAGATATTATTTTGAAATTGAAGACGAATCATCACAGATTCTTGCAAATTTACCCTTAATCAATAAGGAAATTGCAGAAAGGGATCCTTATTTAAAAGCCTTATTTGAGAACGCTCCCCTTGAGAAAACAGATGAACTTGTCCTATCACCCCTTTTATTTAAAAACTCATAAATTAAAATATTAAAGTATCTATTACATCTCACAAAATACTGGTAACCCCAAATTTTTTGCTAAATAAGATTTATACTTTTCACTCTATATCGCATTGGTTGATGTTAGGGCGGTAATTATCCTTCCTAACATCAACCAATTTTGTTTTACTCACATTTTTATCTAATTATGCTCAAAAATAAAAAACATCTAATGTCTCCCCTATAATCGCTCTCTCAAATAAAAAAGGAGTTAGAATACAAAAAGTCATTCTAATTCC
>DKYS01000100.1:0-615 GCA_002493395.1 Turicibacter sp. UBA7094
GAGCCAGGGCCAAACCCTTTACAGTTATGCCTATACCATCTACAGTTTATTTATCAACTTATCTACACTGGGGATTCCAGTAGGAATGGCCAAGTTTGTCTCTAAGTATCAAGCCAAAAATGAATACGATACGGCTAGACAAGCTTTTAAATACAGTGTAATCGGTATGATCTTGTTTGGATTTTTAGGATTCCTCACGATGTACCACATCGCCCCTATTTATGTGAACCATATTTTAAATAAGGCAGCCTCTCTTTTAAAAACAACAGCTGAGCAAGAAGCCCTATTAAAAGATGGCCCAGACATTATCCATATGATTCAAGTTTGTAGTATTGCCTTGACCGTTATTCCTGTCATGTCCATTATCCGAGGATTCTTTCAAGGAAATCGGAACATGACCCCAACCTCTATTTCTCAACTCATTGAGCAAATCGTTAGGGTTCTTATCATTTTAGGCGGATCCTACTTTATTATTAAAATTCAACACCGTAGCTACCAAGAAGCTGTCTCTATCTCCGTTTTTGCCGCCTTTTTAGCGGGAATGGCTTCATTAATCGTCTTGCTATATTACTGGTATAAAGAAGTCCCCATCTATAATCACTTACTCGCACACAG
>DKYS01000100.1:988-8103 GCA_002493395.1 Turicibacter sp. UBA7094
TTCCATCAACTGCTGACGCAATCTGGATTGGCGGTTGAAACACAAAAAATCTATTACGGCATGTACATAACTGAATTAGCTAAAATAATTATGATTCCTGTTTCATTCGCTCTAGCCTTTGGACAACCCCTCGTTCCCGAACTTACGAATTATTATCAACAACAGAAACACGTAGCTGTTTTAAAAACCATTCGATTGGCCCTTCGTTTAACCTTAATCATTACCCTTCCTGCCGTTATTGGAATGAGCTTATTATCAGACTCCATTTACCTCATCCTTTATCCTTCAACCCGTGAAGTCAATCAACTAGGTGGGCAACTCTTTGCTAGCGGTGCCTGGCTCGGAATTTTTTATGCCCTTTATAGTATAACGTGTTCAATTTTACAAGGGCTTAACCTCCAACGAAAAGGAATTTATTATTTATTATTCTCTCTCTTTATTAAATACATCGCCAACTTACTTCTCGTTCCTCTCATCGGAATTAATGGGTTTATTTACTCAACCATCCTTGCTTATTTAAGCTGGATTATTCTTAGTTTCATTCAAATCAAAAAGCTGTCTCTTCTAAATCCCACTGGGTTGCTATTAGATTGTCTCCCTATTTTAGGTTCTTGTTTTGTTATGGGGATCTCAGTTTCTATCCTAAAACAACTAATTAAAACCATCCCTGTTGGCGAAAAATTACATGCTTTAATCGAATTAAGTAGTTGCGCGCTCATTGGCGCTATCCTTTATTTTTTAACAAACTACTGTCTAACCTACCTATGTAAAAAATTCAAGCGTCTTTTGATGAAACGCTGCTAATCCATTACATAAAAAAAGGATGAGTTCTGTTTCCGACAGAAAATCATCCTTACTATATCGCTTAATCATTACTTTCATCACTTTAAATCAATTTCGTCGAGAACTTTCTAACTAGGCTGTCTGGCTCTCTTTTAACGTTGATTCAATCCAATGATAAGCTGACTGAAAATTATCTGTTGTCATTGTCTTAATTTTAAAATTATAAAAAATCCCAGCAATCCACTGATCCGATCGCTGCTCTAACGTAGCGACCTGTACACCCTCATCGTACAACTTATAGCCTGTGATTGCTTGATTCGTCATTTCATAAACTTGAAGGACCATAAATCTCACTACTTTCCCTTAATTTAAGTGATATCATTATAACATAAAGCGGTGCATAAAATAATATCTTTTGTCATATTTTAGCCTAACTTTAGCGAAAAACGGACGAAGTAAACGTTTTTTTGAGCGAAAAAAGACATTTTAAATGCATTCGTACACGCTTTTGTCGTCTTTTGTCGCCGATAGATTAAGATTTCATTTCTTTATCTGGATAGTTATCAAGATTTCGACACATTTTTTATAAAATCCGACTGAAAAGTGACGTTGAGTAATCAATAATATCTGTCATACTCAACATATTATATTTTTTATAGACATCCGTAAAATATTGCTCAATTGAAGATTTTTCCATCACACGTCCCTCTACTTGAACCGAAACCAGACCATGGCGAGCTTCCCGCCATGGTTTTTCACAGTGGGTCATGCGTTCAAGCGATTTTCCACTGTAACATCCAAAGTATCTCATAATTAAATCAATAAAAAATTGCTCCTGATCGTCCAATGGACAAACCGTTTGGATAACTGGATGCTGATAAGATTCCTTTAACCGGTCGTACACTTTCGGATAGACGGGCCCCTGGGCCCAGGCTTCACAATCATCTTCAAATAAGTGATACCCATAAAAAACTTTAAAGAACGCTTGCGCATAATATAAGATTTTCTGTAAAGCATTGGGTGTAACATCTTCACTTACATCAAGAATATAATGAACCACCTGATAAATCTTATCATCTGAAACCTCATGTTCTTTCAGTTCCTCTTCCCCGGCAGTTACCGTGGGAAAATAATGTTCTTCAAAGGGGACCTGCTCCTCGTCAAGCTCTAGCTTCTCAGGCCCCCCGACAACGAAGGGCTCTATCTGTTCATCACTCGATTTAGCCCATTCATTCATTCTTTTCTGACACTTCTCGTAAGCCTTCTTTGTAATCTTATCCTGATTTTTTTCTAAAATCTCTGCAAACGCAGCCACATCCCGGTGAATTAATTTTAACGTATCTAAGTATTCCTTTTTAGGCGCCATACCTTTAAGATACCGTGTAATCGTCAACTCACCCCAATCTAATATGAGAGACAGTGGGCGCTTTCCTATATTATATTGTTCCATAATAGCGGTAATAATACGGATTGCTTCACTAGATACAAGCTCTTGGTATCCCCTTTTAGCCTCTTGTTCATTCTCCTCATGAAGTTGCTCGACAAACACAGGGTGCTCACATCGTTCACAGTGAGCACTCTTTTTTTTATATTCAACCTCATACCCTTTTATAATTTTTTTGCTTTTCTCCTCAACAACGCAATATCCCACCTCACATTGACAATTCGTACAAAACACACTCATAACTCAATCTCCTCTAACAAATACAACCGTATGGTGAATCATGCGTTAAAATGATACATTTTAGATTAAAATGATATGTTTCTATTATATTAAAATGATACACTTTTATCAATAAAATGTATCATTTTAATTCGAAAATTTGCTAAATTATGCGCTCTTTAACAACAAAAAAAGGTGGGTATCTTCTCCTGAAATCCCCACGCTTATCTACTCTCTTTATTAGTAAACGAAACATAAAACAACAAATGAAAACACGATATAACAGTCAACGACAATGCCTATCATCCGTTTAGCATATAATAGAACCCACATTTTAGCATTAAAATCGGCTAATTTAGGAAATCTAATCATCGCAAATAAAGGTTCCACTAATACACAGACTAGGGCCCCTATGCTAATCCACGTAAACCAACTATGATTAATCACGATCCCCCCCATGAGAATAGCCACTGCTTGAATAAGCACTCCTCTCATTAAGGCCTTATAATAAGACTTTTTATCCTTATATCGCGTTCTGTTTTTTTCATTTACATAATTGGTATACATGACATAATGTTCATTTGGCAACAATCTAGCTTGAACCTGTTTAATAACAATTAATGACATCATTAAATAATATCCAATAAACAGGATCCTTAAAATAATCGCTAACACCATCTCCATATCTAAAACCTCTTCTCTTTAAAATCCCCTCTATATCTATACGTTAAATCTTTCAAAAGGTGTGTCATCTTCCATAAAAAATCACTCGTTTTGAATCAACAAAAATGATACATTTTTCGATATAATGTTACATTATTCTCTGTTTTATTCGACAAAAAGATACATTTTTTATTTTTAAATGAGGATAATATCATTTAAAAACAATATCTTTTCAAAAATTGGCCTTACTCTTGAGCTAAAAAGCAAATTATTTTGTCTCCTCTCCTATAAAAAAAAAAGAAAGGCTTCCGCCTTTCCAAAACTATTTATTTTCAATATTACCAATATTTTTTATTTGAATCGCCAACCGACCATCCGGCATATTTAACACTTCTATATAATCTTTATTATTATAATAATCCAGCGGAATGGTAATTTCAATTCCTGTATCGGTTTTAAGTTTTTGCGTCTTTTTAAGAGGCATCTTCACCCAATTCGTATTTTGAACAGGCTTCTCAATCCCTTGATTTTCAATCTCTGCCACATACGCCATTTTAGCCTCCGGAGCTTGATAGAATACCTCCTCGGCGATTTCCTTCATATCAATGTCTCTACCTTCATTAATCGTTTCTTTAATGACCCGTTCAAAAGCTGGAACCATCTCAAGTTTATCTAATTCATGATGCTCAATCACCTCTGCTGCCACATGACGCGCCTTCTTAACCGCCTCTTTTACCGAAATTTCCGTCTTACACTCTAAAATTTTATCGGCGTAAAGATGTGTATCATCATCCTCTGTTGACGTCATATTCTCAAGAACCGTTAACGTCATCTTATCCAAATCAATCATAAAAAAATTAGCACTCTTTAAACTCGCAATAGGTATAATAGACTGATGAACCAAGAGATTATTTTGAATCCCTGCTTCACTCTGATTCACGTGATGAACCATCCCCTCTTTACACGTTAATTCAAGGCCAACGACATACTCCACCTCAGCCATCTCAATCTCGCATAAAAATAAATCACTCGCCGTAAAAATCTCGTAACGCTCTTTAAAATCATAACGTTTAGCGGCAATATGGTTCGCAAACTCAATAAAGGGAATCGTTCGGTTACGGTACTCTAAAAACAACTGGCGTACCTCGCTATCCTCTTTAAAAACGGCAGGTCGCCCCGCTGCATTCTTCACACACTTCTCAATATTTTTCTCTAAAAAATGATACGCCCCATCCACCGTCTCGTCTAATGGACGATCAGTTGGCATAAACATTTGATTTACGTTATCTAACAAAAATAAATAACAACTCTTTACATTAACTGCCATCTTTTAATCTTAACCTCCCTAATCATTAAACCTTATTCCATCTGTTAATAGATTTATAAATAATTCCTTTTAAAAGTTTCCCATTGGTTAACATTGAATTTCATCTCATCTTTTAACTCTTTCACATACACTTCTGAGAATTCACTACATGCCACAACAATCGCCTGTTGTTGATCCATCCCCGTCTTTAATAACCGATTTTTAAAATCATAAAGGAGTGCTTGCTCAAATTTATTCGCATCCTCTGATGAATGATGATTAAACAAATGGTACTCTTGATATACCTCATGATCAAGAACATTAAATAACGACTCATATTTTGAATCAATTTTAGGCGTCCATTGAAGCGGTACGCGTGAGATGCAAAAAATTGAACAATTAACTTTCCCTTTCACCAAACTTTCTATTTCTTTCATGTGCTCAGGTGTATCAACAATTAAATAATACTGCGCGTCTTTATGAATTATATCGGATGCCAGTTTCTTATACTCCATAAAGTAGCATCGACTCAATCGTAACCATTCATTTTCGTACATAATTTCTTTCCTCCTAAAGCGGACTTTCATCCATCTCCTAGCCTTGATTGACATTCCTATTCTTCTCGCTCCAATCTCGGCTAAAAGACATCTTATTAAATTTGTTGCATAACTATAAGTATACAACAAAAAAACATTAAAATTAACTCGAAATTCGACGTTTAATAGCAAAAGAAAAAGCAAGGGTTATTCACCTTGCTTTTTTTGTTTACATCCCTCACAATCACAAGGACGGAGGCTATAAACATATTCATATCCTGTTAACGTTGATGGAATTTTCACACACTGCGTATCTTGAACAACTCCATCAACCACCTTTGTATTTACAAACGACATGCGTTCCCAAAAACCAATTGCTCTTCGAACAGAACGCAACCGAATCATATCTAACTCTTTAAGTAACGATGAACAATCTAACAGGTGCTCAAACACCTTTTTCCCAAATCCACAACCCATCGGCAATGTCATAAACTTATTAATCTTCATATAGGCAATTTGACGAAGATCACCCATATTATTCGGATAATAAAGTTCTAACTGAAATAACCAGTTCCATGGCCCACTAGAATAATGGTATTTTACCTCATATCCATATCGCTTTCGGTTAATAATTAATACAACATCACTGCATAACAACTGATCCAATCCCTTTTTCCATTTTAAACAAAACGCTGCTACCTCTTCCGTTACTAACTCCACTAAATCTGATTTATTTTCGACATGACGATGGTCTACTGTCACATTCATAACAGCCCTCCCCTCGTATGTAGTCCTTTCATTATATGCAAAAAAATATATTTCTGTACCTTATTTCCCCAACAAAAAAACTTCTATGATAAATTTATCATAGAAGTTTTTAGTAAGTGTGTGTGTCGTAAGCAAAAAATAATTAAGCAATAATCTGATTTACGCGCGCTAAAACGTCTTCTTTAATTTGCGCAACTTGTGCATCGGCTTTCTCTAATACATCAGAAATAACTCCAATGTAAACCTTTGCCTTTGGCTCTGTTCCCGATGGACGTAAAACAAACCAAGAACCGTCTTCTAATGTATATTTTAAAACATTTGATTTCGGTAAATTAATAACTGATGTTGAATCGTTCGTTAAATCTGTATGAACGCTCTCTTTGTAGTCTTCAACAGAAACAACTTCTTTTCCTGCAACTGTAACTGGTGTGAATTCACGGAAATCTGCTAAAATAGCTTGGATTTTATCAGCACCCTCTTTACCTTTTAAAGTAATATTTACTAATGCTTCACGATAGAATCCATAAGTATCGTATAATTCCATTAAAACATCATATAACGTTTTTCCATGCTCTTTGTAATAAGCGGCAGCTTCTGCACACATTAATACCGACTGAACAGAATCTTTATCACGAACGAAATCTCCGATTAAGTAACCGTAAGACTCCTCATATCCAAAGACATATTCATAATCTGTGTCCTCGATTAAACGTGCCTGCTCACCGATAAACTTAAATCCAGTTAATGTTGACACAACATCAAATCCGTAAGAACGAGCAATAGTTGCCCCCATATCAGACGTTACAATCGTATTGAATACTTTTCCTTTCGCTGGTAATGTTCCATGCGCTTTCTTTTGAGATAAAATGTAATGAATTAAAATGGCCCCTGTTTGATTTCCTGTTAATAAAACATACTCATTTTCAGGATTTTTAACAGCTAATCCCACGCGGTCTGCATCTGGATCCGTCGCAATTAAAATATCTGCATCAATTTCTTTTCCTAATGCAATGGCCATTTCAAAAGCTGACGCCTCCTCTGGATTTGGCGATTTAACCGTTGTGAAGTTTGGATCAGCCACGCATTGTTCTTCTACTACGTGTAATTGCTCATATCCGCACTCTGTTAACACGCGACGCACTGGAATATTTGCTGTTCCGTGTAATGGTGAGAACACAATTTTTAAATCCTTT
This sequence comes from Turicibacter sp. UBA7094, assembly GCA_002493395.1. Lineage (GTDB taxonomy): Bacteria > Bacillota_I > Bacilli_A > MOL361 > Turicibacteraceae > Turicibacter. Next base: position 7,901 of record DKYS01000100.1, read on the forward strand.
TTATTGCAATCTGGATTAATCTCTAAAGATTTCACGCGTTCTGTATAAACATCGTCAATCTCTGATCCAATGATTTGAATTAATCCAGCCTCTTTTAATTCCTCTTCTGATTTAACAGAGATAGCGAATACATCTTCAATCGCATCAACAAGTTCAATCACTTGATCAGCTTCTGATGGAACTAATTGACACCCTGTTTCATC
>DKYS01000116.1 GCA_002493395.1 Turicibacter sp. UBA7094
TAACTTACTTGTAACTGTTAGTTATCTTCCACGACACCATAACTTTATTATATCGAATGAGGGCGTTTTTTGACAAAAAAACAATCTCATTTTAACAAATAACTACTGCTCTCTTGCAACTTAATCAAGAAGCACCTACAATTAAACCATGATAATACATTGGGGGTCAGAACCATGATTGAAAAAGACTACGAAACTTTACTTAATATTGAAACTCAAGGAACAGATAAGTATCACACCTCGCATCTTTACCATCGGTATGAACCGACACCATACGAAGTTCTAAATCTTCTCTTTAAGCACTATACTTTAAAACCAACAGACCATGTCGTTGATTATGGATGCGGAAAAGGGCGTCTTAATTTTTACATCCACTATCATTTTCAAGTTCCCGTCACAGGAATAGAAATGAATGAACACTTTTATGAGATTGCCCTTCGTAATAAAGCTAGCTATCTAAAAAAACACCGACGAGGGCAGGATGCGCTTCACTTTTATTGTGGACTAGGCGAAGAGTATCTGGTTCAGCCCAATGACAATAAATTTTACTTCTTTAATCCATTCTCCATCCAAATCTTCAGAAAAATTGTTGAGAATATTTTAGTTTCACTCGAATCTCATTATCGAGACATTGAACTAATTCTTTATTATCCATCGGATGATTACCAATATTTTCTCGATAACCGAACACCTTTTATTCTAAAAAAGGAAATTTCTCTCCCTAACACCCAAAAAGATCATCGGGAACGATTTCTCATTTACGGACTATGCTAATATTTAGGGATGCCCCCCCTCTAAAGAATCGAAGGGGAACGACAAGAAATTTTAGTTGTTAAAAAAGTAAGTATTTTGTTTTATTTTGTATTTTAGGATATACTATAAAAAGATGACTCTATTTAAAAATAGGGATAAAATTAGAGAAAGGGAGATGACTTATGGCATACTACAATCGAGACTACTATTCGACGAAAAAGAAAACGTCTCCATTATTTTATGTATCGCTTACACTGATAAGTGCTTTAATCATTGTGGGAGGATTCTTTTTCAATGTATCAAGGCAAGAAAAAAATTTAACCTATGAAAAACCAGAACTTGAACAATTGGCTTTTGATTCTTCTACCCCTCTAAAACGTTGGCGCAACCAAGAGGTAAAATTTATCTACCTAACTTTTGACGATGGACCTTCTGCCAACGCCTCTAAAGTCATGGATATTTTAGATCAACATCAAGTCAAAGGAACATTCTTCGTTCTTGGAACTTCACTTACAAATAATAATCAAGCACAAGCCTTATTACAACGAATGAAAGATGATGGGCACTACATCGGAATGCACACACTCTCACACAATTACAACCATTTATACGGTGACAATGGTCCTGCAAATTTCGTTGCTGAATTAAAAGAAGAACAGGCCTTAATCGAGGACATGACTGGTGGATTTAAAAGTGAACTTTGCCGTGCCCCTTATGGAACCGGCGGGGGAACATTCACACCAGAACATATCCAAGCTTTAAGTGAAGCCGGATTTAAATGTTGGGATTGGGACGTTGATTCTTTAGACTGGAAGTATAGCGATGCTGATCAAATCTTAGCCAAAATCGAATCCGATATGACGCTAAAATCTAATGCGACTAACTTAGTTGTTTTATTCCATGAAAAAAATTCAACACTCGAGGCTTTACCACGTGTCATCGAATACTATAAAAACTTAGGGTACGAATTTTTACCTTACAATCCAGAACGACACTTTAGTCGAAACTTCTTTAATAGTGAAGACATTTAGGAGGACCTTTCATGAAAAAAATAATACCTATTATTTTGGCCATCATTGTGACAGGAATTGGTCTCACAGTCGCCTTTTCCTATCATCCCCCAAAAACAAAAACCTATCTGGAATTAACGGATATTGATAAAAAGATTGAAGACAATACAGAGATTGATCATTTATCGCTCAAAAAGAATATTAATCAATTATATCAAGCCATTCAATCCTTAACAACAATAGGAGAAACTTATACAGAAGGCACAGAAACAGATAAAGCCTTCGAAGACTTCAATCAAGCCTATGAATTATCAAAACAACTTGAAAAACAATTAGGCGAATTTATTAAAACAGATGTAACATCGGACCTTGAAAAAACAACTGAGAAATTAACAGAGGAACAAAAACAAATAGCGATGGAGGCTATTGACTTAGAAAATAAACGTCTTGAAGAGTTAAAAAGTATTCATCAAAATCTTCAAACACTAACAAAGAACCTGTCTAATATAGAAGATACCTTCTATAACGCTAAACCAAGTGATGCAATCCAATATTTTAATAGTGTTAATAATGAATTTAAAAACTTTAAGGATAGTTACGGAGCATACGTAGAAATTACCACTCAATATTTTCAAGTAAAAGAAAAACTATACCAAAGCTTAAAAACGGCATAAAAAAATCTCACCTAATCGTGAGATTTTTTTACATTTAAATTTTAATTCTTCTAAGTGCCTAATTTGAGCTATATATTCTTGAGTCATATCGCATCGTAATAAATTAATCCAATCCGCAACTTTACAAACTTTCCTAAACCGTACATAAACAAAATTAGGATTTAGAGAGTTAATTCCCTCCACTACTTTATTCGAATGAGATATAACTATAAAAGAAGTCCAGACTGCATCTCAAACAACTCCCTGACGAAAGAACTTATAGTGACGTCCCGCACAGAATGGAAATACTTTAGAAGTAAATGCCCCCCACTTAAATTTTACGGTGGCAAACCTCCTTTTAATACTTATTATTATAAAATAAGAAGTGCACTCCAAAAATTTAGGAATGCACTTCTTTTGTTGGTATTAAGACATTTTATTAAAATTTTAATTTTTCTAAATGCCAAATTTGATCTGCATATTCTTGAATCGTACGGTCTGATGAGAATTTACCAGAACGTGCAATATTAATCATTGACATTTCAGTCCATTTCTTGCGATTTTTATAAGCTTGGTTAGCAGCCTCTTGAGCACGCACATAAGCATCAAAGTCTTTTAAGACAAAATACTCATCTCCATTATGTGTCACTGCATTAAAGATATCGCGGAATTCTTCTTTATCTGGTGTTAAGAATCCATTAACTAATTGATCTAATACACGACGAATACGAGCATCCGTATGGTAAAGATCCCATGGGTTATATCCACCATTTTGTTGGTAATCGTTAACTTCATCCGCATTTAATCCGAAAATGAAACTATTTTCATCACCAACTAACTCGTGAATCTCAACATTCGCTCCATCTAATGTTCCAATTGTCATAGCTCCGTTCATCATAAACTTCATGTTTCCTGTTCCTGACGCCTCTTTTGACGCCGTAGAAATTTGTTCCGATAAATCAGCAGCTGGCATAATTAACTCAGCATACGTTACATTGTAATTTTCTACGAAAACAACTTTTAATAAGTTAGATGTTTCTGGATCATTATTCACTTTTTGAGCAATTGAGTTAATTAATTTAATAACTTTTTTAGCGAAATAATAACCTGATGCTGCTTTTGCTCCAAAGATGAATGATTGAGGGTGGAAATTCGCTCTGAATTGTTCATCTTCTTTTAAGCGGTTGTATAAATACATAATATGCATCGCGTTTAATAATTGGCGTTTATACGCATGAAGACGTTTAACTTGAATATCAAAGATAGAATTAGGATCTAATTTAACCCCTTGTTCACGCTCAATACGATTAGCTAATGCCTGTTTACGAGCATATTTCATGTTCATAATTTCTTTTTGAACTTTCTTATCATGAAGTTTTTCTTCTAATTTTGCTAATTCAAATGTATCTGTATGATACCCTGTTCCGATTTCTTCATCTAATAATTTTGTTAATTCTGGATTACAGTGTAATAACCAACGACGATGAGTAATTCCATTTGTTTTATTATTAAAACGATCTGGATACATTTGATAGAAATCTTTCATTTCAATATGAGTTAAAATATCAGTATGTAACTGAGCAACTCCATTAATACTAAATGATCCTACAATTGCTAAGTGAGCCATTCGAACTTGGTTATATCCAATAATTGCTAACTCCGCTACTTTTTCCGGTTGATTTGGATATAATTCTAATAATTTTAAGCAATAGCGGCGATTAATTTCCTCCGTAATCATATAGATACGTGGTAATAGTGGTTGGAATAAGTTAACTGGCCACTTTTCTAACGCCTCTGCTAAAATAGTATGGTTTGTATAGGCACATGACTGTTGCGTAATTTCCCATGCTTGATCCCAACCATATCCTTCCTCATCAATTAAAATACGCATTAATTCCGGAACAATTAAAGCAGGGTGTGTATCATTGATATGTAAAACATTTTTTTCATGGAAGTTATCTAATGTTCCATAAACTTCTTTATGTTGGCGAACTGCCCATCTTACACCTGCTGCAACAAAGAAGTATTGTTGTTTTAAACGTAAAATTTTACCTTCTGTCGTTGAATCATCTGGATATAAGAATTCTGAAATATTACGAACATCTTTCTCATACTCAACAGCTGAGATATGGTCCGGATAATTATTTTCTGTTGGTTCTGATGACCATAAACGTAACGTATTAACCGTCTTATTGTTATTAGAAACATCCCCAACAACAGGCACATCATAAGGCACTGCTCGGACATATTCAGCTGGTACATGTTTATAAATTTCTTTTCCATCAACATGTTCTATCTTAACGTGACCATAGAAAGGAATTTCAACTGATTCATTTGATTTACGAACTTCCCATACATATCCACGTTGTAACCATTTATCTGGAATCTCTACTTGATATCCATCAATAATTTTTTGTTCAAAGAATCCGTAACGGTAACGTAATCCATTACCATGTCCCGGTAATCCTAATGACGCGATTGAATCCATAAAACAAGCTGCTAGGCGTCCTAATCCCCCGTTACCAAGACCTGCATCAGCCTCGATACGCTCTAACTCATTTAAATCAATGTCTAGTTCGTTCATTCCTGCTTCAATCACTGAACGAATTCCTAGGTTCATAATATTATTCGTTAATAAGCGTCCCATCAAAAATTCCATTGAGAAGTAATAGACTTGTTTATGTTTCCCCTCAACGATTGCCTCATTCGTCTCAATCCAGTTTGATGAGATATATTCACGAACAAGTGTCCCTAGCGTGAAATACCTTTGATGCGGTGTACTTTCCTCGAACTTAACCCCGTAAATTTGTTCCACTCGCGTTTGAAACGTATCTTTAAATACGTCTTTATTCGCAAATACATTAGCCATGAGAATAAATCTCCCTTCCGTGTATGCAACACCCCTCAGTGTTACATATCTTTCCATTTCATAATCTTATTATATCAGATAATTTAAAAGATGAAAGCTCTGTTTCCAATGTAACGCGTTCCTTTTACAGTTAAAAAACGCGCTTTTATTACAATATTCTTCCTATTCATTAAAGCAGAACTAAAAAATTACAAGGACATCCCAATCTTTCAATAAATCTATTTTCTCTAAAAAACACAACACTAAATCATTTTATCTTATCGGATTTATCCCCGTCATCTATTTCTCTTTAGATAACGAATGGCACTTTACTTATCTATTATTCCCTATAAAAAAGACCCTCCTTACCGACAGCTCAAGAATGCCCCCAAATATAACTATAACTTTAAAAACGTACAATTATTTACCCCTATTGGTTATCCTAAAGTGTCTACCTTGATAACCTAGATCTTTGTCAGACAACAAAAAAAGATGATCCCTGTTACCATACAGAAATCACCCTTTAAATAAAGTCTAATCCATTTTTATATACTTGGCGTAAAGATGAGGTGCTATACCCTACTCTTCACTAATTAAATTTCGGTACAAATTAATATATTTCTCTGTTGATTTTTTCCAACTTAAATCTTGACTCATGGCACTTTGGACTAATTTATCCCAATGCTCAGGCATGCGATAGAAATTAATCGCCCGTTTTAAAGTGAATAACATATCATGCGCATTATAATGAGCAAAACCAAATCCATTTCCATATTGAATAAATTCATTATATGGAATAATGGTATCTTTTAAGCCTCCAGTTTCCCGTACGACTGGAATAGTTCCGTATTTTAAAGCGATCATCTGACTAATTCCACAAGGCTCAAATCTCGACGGCATAAGGAACAAGTCGCTCCCTGCATAAATCATCTGTGAATTATACGAGTAAAATCCGATATTCACTGAAACTTTATTTGGATATTTTTGGGCCATCCCTCTGAAGAAGCTTGTGTACTTATAATCTCCATCACCTAATAAAACAAATTGAACATTTTCATTCATCAACTCGTCAAAAACTTTTAAAATAAGGTCAAAGCCCTTTTGTTCAACTAATCGAGAAACCATTCCAATAACAGGGATATCTGGATTAACTGGTAATCCTAACTCTCTTTGCATCTGACACTTATTCTCTTTTTTATTTTCCACGGTCTTTGGTCCATACCGTTTATAAATACTCAAATCGGTAGCAGGGTTATTATAATTATAATTGACTCCATTTAAAATACCGTGTAAATGGTCTTTTCTCGCCACAATAAAACGATCTAGTCCTTCTGCAAAGTAAGGATAACAAATTTCATTACAATATGTCTCTGAAACAGTTGTTACCTCATCACTTGTCACAATTGCCGTTTTCATAAAGTTAACTTTTTCAAACAACATAACCTCATTTGGAATGGAATCAAATTGTGAGATAATAGCTAAATCGGAAACATCGCAGATTCCTTGATAGTGAATATTATGAATCGTAAAAACAGTTTTAGTAAACATAAAATGATTACTTCGTTTTAAAAAGACGTTTTTCATAAAATATGGAACAAGTCCTGTTAACCAGTCATGAGAGTGAATGACATCATACTTATGTCCACTCTTTTCAATAAAGTCGAGAACTAAATAACAGTATAACTCATATCGATGACAATCATCCCTATAACCATACAACTTTTCACGAGACAATTCCCCGCAAGAGATAAAATAATAATTGATTCCATCCTTTGTATAACGATATGCATCGTAAGGAACCTCCAATGTCCCCACTACAGCAACCGATCGAAGTTCATGACTTAAATTCTCCTGATAACGATCAGATAAAGAATTAAACAACGGGAGAATCACATCAACATTTAATCCTTGGTTAATTAATTCCTGCGTTAATTCAAAAGTCACATCAGCAAGCCCACCTGTTTTATAAAATGGAACACACTCTGTTGAAATTTGAGCGACGCTAATTCCCTTATTACCGATAACCCGTTGTCCTTTACCAATCACAATTGGGGTATACTCCTGACCACTTAGTCGCGCCCCATCACTGATATACACATGCTTATCGGTAATAACTTGTTCAACAATACTATTTTCACCGATCACTGTTCTTGGTAAAATAACGGAATTTCTAACGATGGCCCCACGCTTAATCGTTACATCACGGAATAAGACACAATTTTCTACTTTTCCTTCAATTCGACAACCATTTGCAATCATCGAATTTGTTACATCTGCCTGTTTCGTATAAAAAGTAGGCGATTCATCTTTTGTTTTTGTCAACACCGGACGTTCTAATAAGAAAATTTGAAATCCATACTCATAATGTAACATATCTAAATTTGCACGATAATAAGACAAAATAGAGTCAATGGTACGAGTATAAATTCGATGTTCATAGCGATTAATCTTAATTCCATCATTCATTTCGACTAAGTCAAGAACGGTTTGATACGGTGATATTTCATATTTTAAAATCAAATCAATCAAATATTCTCGTGACAGAACGAAGATATTAACAGGTTTATTTCGATAATAAACTTGCGTCACATCTGATTTTGAATCAATATGTTCCTGTACTAACTCCTCAAACGGAATCGTTGTAATAATATTGGCATGATATAAGACAACATATTTTTGTCGTGAGCGTAAAAAATACTCAATATATTCTCTCATTCTCGCAAACGTCAACGTATTAGCAATCGCACTTACTTCTTTTTTAGGGGGAAGGAGAAATAGGCCATCTACCTTCCGATCAAGTCCCCAAAACTTTCCTGAACGAATATGATCACTTAACGAATGATAATCTCCATCAGGAAAAATAGAAACATTAGTAATGCCCGAATGGACGGCATTTGATAAGGCAAAATCAACTAAACGATAACGCCCCGCAAAAGGTAAGGCAGCCACACAACGTTGATTTAATAAATTTTGAAGGGACTGAGAAGTATTCGTCCCATCAATGACACATAACGCCTTATTTTTCATTACTCATCCCCTCTCTCCTGATGCTCAAGGATTTCTTCTAAATTATCATTAGTTACTAAAATAATATTAGACTCGTCCCCGTGAATTTCAGTATGCGTTGGAATAACTACCTCATCTCCGATAATCGCATAACTAATATGACAGTCATGTTCAATTTTAGCACCTGTAAGAATCACACTTTTCTCAACAACTGATCGCTCCTGAATAATACAACGATGCCCAACAATTGAATCATACACTTCACCAAAAACCATGCTTCCTTCGTTTAACCAAGTATTTCGAACTTTAGCATCCTTTAAAATGTGATGGGGAGGTAAATTAGGAGTTTTAGAAAAAATAGGCCAACTATAATCATGCAAATTCAAATCATTGTCCGAATCTAATAAATCCATATGAGCTTTCCAATATCCCTCAACTGTTCCAACATCACGCCAATACCCTTCATACTCATAAGCATAAACTGATGAATCAGCCTCAATAAAGTACGGGATTACATCTTGAGCAAAATCAACACCTTCATAAATATGCTTCTGATATTTATGAATAATGTCATCTTTGAATTCTTTCCAGCTAAAGACATAAACCCCCATCGAAGCTAATCGGCTATCTGTTTTCTCAGGTTTTTCCTGAAACTCTATCACACGGTTTTCATGATCAACCTTTAACATTCCAAATCGTTTAGTATCCTCTTCCGGAACTCGAATCGTTGAAATGGTTAATTGAGATTGCTTTTCAATATGGTAATCAATGAGCTTACGATAATCCATTTTATAAATATGATCTGCTGATAAAACTAATAAATACTCGGGATTGTACTGTTCAATAAACGGCATATTTAAAATTACCGCCTCCGCCGTTCCTCCCTGCCATAAAAATCCATAATCACGAGAAGTATATGGTCCCATCAATGTAACGGAAGCTCCGTGAACATCTAAATCCCAAGAACTACCTTCCCCGATATAACTATTGAGTTCTAACGGTTCGTACTGTGTTAAAACCCCAACCTGATCTATTCCAGAATTTGTACAATTACTTAGGACAAAATCAATGAGACGATATTTCCCCGCAAATGATACAGCAGGTTTAGGACGATGAATGGTCAGCTCTTTTAAGCGGGTCCCCTTGCCCCCCGCTAATATCATAGCGACACTAGTAACAGCCATTCCTTTCCCCTCCCCTTATCAAAATACTTTTAAACAAAATAAAGGCTAAACTTCCGTTATTGGTTCAGTACCTTCGACTATTTTCTCTTCTTCCGAATCCGTTTGCTCTTCTTCTAAAGCCACGTCATCTTCTTCTAACATCGTGTTCTCTTCTTCTAAC
>DKYS01000068.1:0-145 GCA_002493395.1 Turicibacter sp. UBA7094
CCTAAAATAGAAACAAATTCATTCGGCCTAAAATTGATGGACACCCCCTTTAATACTTGTTGTTTTAAATCCCCAATCACATAGTCTTTCACAATATTTTTTAACTGCAGCATATCTCTCCTCCTCTTACTTTTTAAAAATTTTA
>DKYS01000068.1:471-709 GCA_002493395.1 Turicibacter sp. UBA7094
CATCCATTCATAAACTTAAAATAAACTTCTTTCACGTTTATTAAACCGGCTTCATTCTCAAACTAAAATTGACATGTATACTTTTACGCAACTACCTATACTTAACATTTATTGTCAGAAGATTCATTTCGGTCTCTTTCATACTAATGACATTATGGACACTTGATTATCCTATGATACAATTTTTTAATATATTTTACTTTTTTTGATTAAACGTTTTTAAGTTGAACAAAGATAA
>DKYS01000068.1:956-3781 GCA_002493395.1 Turicibacter sp. UBA7094
TATTAAACGTTTTTAAGATAAACAAAAATAAAATAAAAACGGAATAATAAAGGTTCTTTATCAATAATTTATTACAAATGAGCTGATTCAATCCGATGTTTCCTCTCATCAAAAGGTAGGGTTTCAATTATTGCGTAAATCGATTATAATTGACAAAAAGGTATATTTTTCCCGTACTGAATCTCTATCAAAAAAATACGAAAAAAATTTATAAGGAGGTTTCACATGAAACGAATTCTACCCGTTCTCTTACTCTGTTTCTTAATCCTCACTGGTTGTTCATCTAATGCAGAGGAACTTTTATTTAAAAGTTTTACAGAAACTCTCGAGAACGAAGATTATGCAAAACTTTATCAATTACTAAGTGAAGAATCGAAGGAGCGTATAACCGAAGAAGAGTTTATTACGAAATATGAAAATATTTATTCTGGAATTAAAGCGACCAATTTTCAATTTGAAATGGGAGAAATAGATGATAAGAATAATATGATCCCCTTTACTCTCACCATGGATACTGTGGCAGGAACATTAACGCTCGATAACTTTTCTTTTCCATTTGTAAAAGAAAATAAAGAACTAAAAATCCTTTGGAGTGAAAGTTTAATCTTTCCTACGATGAAGCGCGGCGACAAAGTAAGAATTAGTACCATTCAAGCTAATCGCGGAAGTATTCTCGATCGAAACGGCGAGGCTTTAGCTAGCGATGGCGACCTAATCACTGTCGGGATACATCCAGCCGTATTTGAACAGGAAAATAAAGAAGCAAAAATAGCTAAAATTTCCGAACTATTAGACATTAGTGAAGAAACGATTACTAAAAAATTAGATGCCAATACGAACAAAGAATATTTTGTTCCCCTTGTTGACCTCTTACCTGATGCCAACGCCCTCGTTGTATTAGAAAATTTAAATTTAGACGGGGTTATTAAACAATCTAAACATGGCCGAATTTATAAAGATAGTGAGGCGTTTGGACGCTTACTTGGATATATTCGACCAATCAATGAAGAGGAGTTATCCGAAGATTCAGATGGCGTTTATACCGCTCAATCTCTCATTGGAAGATCTGGACTTGAGCAAGTCTATGAAACGACATTACGTGGGATTGATGGATGTGAAATCTATATTGAACGAGAGGGTGAAAAAGTAGATACCCTAATTAGTAAAGAACCGCAAAATGGTGAAGATATCAAGCTTTCCATCGACTCTAATCTCCAACAAATCGTTTATGACAGCATGAATGGTCAAAAAGGATCATCAACTGCCGTTGATTCAACAACAGGAGAAGTTTTAGCCCTCGTTAGTTCTCCTTCTTACAACTCCAATTGGTTTACAACTTATATGACAAAAAGCACCCAAGAACACCGCGAATCAATCGGATATGAGGATGAAAAAAATCGATTCGCAAGCCTTTATTCTCCGGGCTCAACCTTTAAATTAATTACTGCAGCAACAGGTCTTGAAAATGGGACATTAGACCCTCAAGAAATCAAAACAATAAACGGAGCCACTTGGCAACCTGATCGATCATGGGGAAATTATAATATTCGCCGAATTAATAATCAGACAAGTGTTTCCCTAAAAGAAGCGATAAAATATTCTGATAACATCTACTTTGCGATGAATGCTTTAGAGATGGGAAGCGATACTTTAATTCAAGGGGCTGAAAACTTTACCATTGGGACAGATTTAAATATCGGTTATCCAATTAAAGATAGTCAGATTTCGAATAGTGGATCCATCTCGGGTGATATTTTATTAGCTGATACGGGATATGGACAAGGGGAAATCATGGTTTCTACTTTAAATATGGCACTTGCTTATAGTTCACTAGCTAATAACGGAAGCATTATGACGCCTCATCTGGTTTTAAGTGATGACTATCAGCCAACTGTTTTAAAAGATTCTATTATTTCAGAACAAAATTTATCAATTCTGCAAGATGATTTCCAAGCCGTCGTAAATGATGCCGACGGAACAGGACACCTCGCTAAAATTGATGGCGTTCAACTAGCCGGTAAAACAGGAACTGCCGAAATTAAATCAGCCCAAGGACAAACAGGAAGTGAAAATGGTTGGTTTGTCGCAACTGATCTTGGGTCATCGAAATTATCAGTGGCCATGGTTGTTGAAGATGTTCAAGAAGGTGTTGGAACCCTCGGCGTTGTAAAAATGGTTAAAAACGTCTTTGTCGATTACCTTAAATAATCAAAAAAAGTAGGAATTATTTCAAAAGATAGTCTCCTACTTTTTTATTTCTTCTCCACTAAAATACGCATCTCTTTTTAAGACAATAAAAAACCTTACAGACGAAGGCATTCATCTATAAGGTTTTTTGCTATGTTATAATGGAAGAAGCATATGAAGTCAGAAATCTTTATTTCTAACTCCCTCTGCCCATTTTTATGATGGATTTTCCCATCATTTTTAAACACTTTGATGAAAAAAATTAAAAATTATTTAATATAGTGATGGATTGCTTGNNNCGATTACCTTAAATAATCAAAAAAGTAGGAATTATCTCAAGTGATAATCTCCTACTTTTTTATATTTCTTCCTCCGTCATAGTCTAGCGAAAATGTCTTTAAAATCTAACTGAACCTGGATTCGCCGCTTCCCTATAAAAACAGCTAATAACTTCCTAAAATAATGAGAGATAAATAGAAAAATTTATCACGCTCTGATTATCGAGTATTTTATCAGTAAAGAAAAATCTGATACAAAAATATAAACTACATTTCATTAAATATGAGTTATTCTTCTATCCAAAATAAAAAACCTTACAGACGACCAGATTCATCTATAAGGCTTTTCACTATGATATA
>DKYS01000065.1:0-9441 GCA_002493395.1 Turicibacter sp. UBA7094
TATCTCAGTGCTGGAGATCAAATCATCGTGGATGGAAAGGTTGTCGATGGACAACTTGAAGTAAATGAATCCTTGCTAACTGGGGAAAGCGACACAATCTTAAAAACAATGGGCGATGCGGTCTACTCTGGAAGTTATGTTATCTCTGCAAATGCGCTCATTGAAGTAAGTGCTGTTGCTGAACAAACGTATGCTAATCAACTCGGAAAAGAGGCAAAAGCATATAAAAAACACCCGTCTCAACTGCGAGATACGCTAAATCTCATTTTAAAAACCATTAGTTTTTTTATCGTTCCCGTCGGACTTTTAATGATTAGTAAGGCACTCTTTATTAATCATCTCCCTTGGAATGATGCCGTTTTAAAAACCTCTGCTGCACTCATTGGGATGATTCCAGAAGGGCTTTTTCTTCTCTGTAGCGTTTCGCTCACCGTCGGAGTTATTAACCTGATTAACAAAAAAACACTCGTTCAAGAAATGTTTTGTATCGAATCGATGGCGCGGATTGATACGCTTTGTCTTGATAAAACTGGGACGATCACTCAAGGAAAAATGCAAGTTCACGACGTTAAATGGTATGCGGATCAAAAGATATCAGGGCGTATTGGAAATCTACTCCATGAGCTAAATGAGACTAATTTTACAGCATTGGCTCTTAAAAACTACTTTAAAGAAAACGACCATGCCATTCCAAGCGAACTTTATTACTTTACTTCTGCTAATAAATATAGTGGTGCTAGATACAGTGATGGCGTATACCGAATCGGGTCTTATCCACATATCGTCGAGCACCCAAATGAAAAAATAACGAAGGAAATCGAGGCATTAGCAGGTTGTGGATATCGAGTGCTAACGGTCGTTAAAACAGTTAATCAAAATCACGAGGTACTCGCTCTTATCACGCTCATTGATCCCATTCGTGAAAATGCCCCCCAAATTTTTGATTACTTTTTAAAACAAGATATCGATTTAAAAGTAATTTCGGGTGATCATCCCCAAACCGTAGCCCATATCGCTAAACAAGCGGGATTAAAAAATGCCGATCGATTTGTGGATATGTCTCAATACCCAGATAATAATCTTGATGGTCTTGTTGCAGAGTATTCTGTATTCGGTCGTGTTAGTCCTAAGCAAAAGAAATCGCTGATTCAAGCTTTAAAAAAACAAGGTCATTTCGTTGCAATGATGGGAGATGGGATTAATGATATTCCGGCAATGAAAGAAAGTAATTGCAGTATCACGGTTAATAACGGAAGCGAAATGACAAAAAGTATCGCAGATATTCTCCTCCTCAATTCTGATTTTTCTTCCCTTCCTTCTGCCCTTCTTGAGGGTCGTCGAGTCATTAATAACATTCAACGTGTTTCAACGCTCTTTTTAACTAAAACTGTTTATTCCATTTTAATTGCCTTTATTGTTTTACTCACTCCGTTAAAATACCCTTTTGTGCCTATTCAAATGACGTTAATTAATCTCTTTACCATCGGACTTCCGGGCTTTTTCTTAGCCATTGAACCGAGTCGTGAACGGATTAAGGGAAACTTTTTACTCGAAGTGGCTAAAACCGCTATTCCAGCAGGATGTTCAGTTATCGGATGTCTTTTAATTGGTTTATTTATTCCTAATCTTCAGACGAATCAATCTTTATTTGATACCTACTGTTTCTGCGTCGCCATTGTCAGTGGACTTTGGGTCCTTATTGAAAGTTGTTTCCCACTTAATTTTAAAAAGATAGCAATTATTTTAATAAGTCTCATCGGAATTATCATTTCCGTTCTTCATTTCTCAAATCTTTTTATGCTCAGTCATGTGACGATTATTCAACTGGTTAAATGGGCACTCATTGTCCTTCCTGTCTACGCAATTCTCATCTTTAGTTTAAAATACATTTTCCATCTATTTGTATCTAAACTAACTACTCACTCCCATTAACAACGCCCTCCTCTTGTTTTCTATCTGATGAGTTGCTATAATGCAAACAGATAACAAAGACAAGGGGGGCTATTTATGAAAAAGGCAGTTATTTTTGATATGGATGGCTTAATGATTGATAGCGAAAAAGTAACTTATGAAGAATACATTAAGACAATGAAAAAATTCAATTATGATTTTGATGAAGATTTTTATCTTCGATGCCTTGGGAAAAATAAACAAACAGTGTGCAAGTTATTTATGAATCACTACGGCGATCAATTTCCGATGAAAGAGATTTGGGACGATGTCCACCTCTCACTCGATACTCGTCTATCAACAAATGTTCCATTAAAAAATGGAATTATTGAACTACTCACTTACTTAAAAAATAATCATTATAAAACAATTGTTGCCACAAGTAGCTCGCGGGAGCGTGCAGAAAAAATCTTAACAGTAGCAAATTTAAGAAACTATTTTGATGATATCATTTGTGGAGATGAAGTAACGTGTGGAAAACCTCACCCTGAAATTTTTTTAACGGCTTGTCAAAAGCTTGGAGTGACTCCTCAAGAAGCCCTCGTCCTCGAAGATAGTGAAGCGGGGATAAGTGCAGCTCATACTGGCGGAATTGATGTCATCTGTATTCCTGATATGAAATACCCAGAGGAAGAATTCGCAAACAAAACTTTAAAAATATTAACTAGCCTTCATGACGTCATTACCCACTTAAAATAAATTAAAAAAGATGTTATCCCGCGTAGATAACATCTTTTTTAGTGATTATTTAAACATACTTTCTTATCTTATTAAATGAAACATATGTAGTATTTCATCATGGAAAAACCTTTAATATTAGTTAGCCTTTCTCTCAAAAAGCCTCATCTAATAAGTCTATCTCTTAACATACAAAATATATTTCACTCAGTATATAGAATGAGTATCTGATATGATACATTATTATCGTACTAAAATAGTTTATATAATTTATGTAGAAGGGGAGTGATTATTGTAGAAAACTAACTCTTCGAAACTCACGAAAGATTAAATCAACCCAAGTTTTTTACACGCATGATAAATCCCATCTTCATGAACAGGTTTCGTGACATAGTCGGCATGCTTTTTAAGTTCTTCATGTGCGTTCCCCATCGCGACTCCACAGCCAACCGTTTGTAACATTTCAATATCATTTAATCCATCACCAAACGCAATTGCATTCTCAGGGCCTAATCCCATCTTTTCCAAAATAGCTAAAATGGCAGTTGCTTTCGATCCTGAGCGCGGTAATAGATCTACCCCTTTAGGTTGCCAGCGCACCACACGCACCTCTTCTATCGAATCAAAAATGTGTTCATTCTCCTGCGTTACCCCCGCTACCATTTGATAAATTTTATCTTTTGATTTTTTCATTCCTAAATTCACTAAAGGCTTCGGTAAATTCATATTCTCTAGGGCTTCAATTAAAAATTCGTGATGATCCCCTGATAAAATATATTGTGTTTTTGGCATCCACAACAAAGGGATTTTATTTTGCGTGGCTACTTCAACAATTCTATCTAATAACTCTTCCTCATACGGGGCTTCATACATCACTTGATGATGCATCACGGCATATTGTCCATTCGTACAAATATAACTATCAATTTCAAGCCCTTCGAGTAACGACTCAATCATAAATGGTGATCGTCCCGTTGCAATAAACGGTATGACTCCATTCTCTTTTAATAAACGAAGGGTCTCAATCGTTGACTGTGGTACTAACTCAAGATCTGATGTCTGATTCTTTTTCGAATGATTATCCACAATTGTTCCATCTACATCAAAAAATGCAACCTTAATCTCCATCTTCAAAAAACCTCCTATCCGTCAATATTCATAGAATACTACAAAAACATCACTAAATCCACAAAATAAAAAAGATGTACCATTTCCTTTATGAAAAAATTCTTCATGCAAAAGAAAAAAGGGGAAGATTCCATGTATGAATTTCCAACTGTTTACTTATACTGAATTATAAAGGAGGAAACACGCATGCCAGTAGAATCAATTAACACCCCACTACAAGCTTTTACTTATATCGGTAGCAACCTTATCATCTTACTTACCGTCGTATCAATTTTAACATTTCTCTTCTTAAAAGGATATGACTTTATCATGAAGAATAATTCATCTAGATAAAAAAGGTCGACGTTTAATTAATTCCTAATTAAACGTCGACCTTATATATTTAACAGTACCTTTCATAACTATTTTTTTATACCTTCTTTATTAAATGAAATATTAACACGCCATTCAGTTAATCCGATAACTAAAACTCCCATGACAATAAATTCAATTAAATTAATCACAATTAACTCCCAGATGGCTAATGTCCGAAAATACGAATTTAAAATGACTCCAAAAATTAATAATAATCCACCAAATATAAGTAAGATTTTTGCTGCAAACTTATTTGAAACCCGCCATGTATCTAGCGTTCTTTTAACAGTTAAAACTCGATAACCAATCTTTTGATGAGGTAAATCTGACTCTAAATAAGTAATTAACCCTAAGAACATAAACAAAAGTGGTGCGATAAATATACTAAACTCTTTCACTTAAAATACCTCCTTATAATTGTAATATATTCTATATTATAGTATATTTGGGCGAAACTATAAAGTGAACAAAAAAAAGGCGACAAATTTGTCGTCTTTTTTTAAATCGATACTATGAACTTTATTTTAGAACGAACTGCTGACTGTTTCTTTGATATAAAACAGTGAGTAACACTGTACTAATGATATATGAAGCTATAATATATGGCGCATTATAGGCGAGCGAAAATAGCCATGGATTCTCACCAGTAATAGGTGCAAAAAATACAGCTCCCGAAATCACATGACACGTTAATCGGAGAAGTGATCCTAACCCTGTTGCACACCAAATATAAATCATCTGTTTTACACCCGTTGTACTATTTATCTTTTTAGCAAGTATCCCCGCAAATCCAAGCATGGCGTATGGTAATGGATAATCAAATAAAACTTGAATAGGATGCATAATATAAGCCCCTGTTAATAACTGCAATACCCCCATAATAAATCCTCCCATAAATCCCACACCCCATCCATAACGAAAAGCCAGAATAGCAATAGGAATTAAAGAAAGAGAAATCGACCCTCCTTGTGGCCATAACCACCCCATAAAAAGATTAGATAGATAGTCAAGTACGAAGGCTAAAGCAACTAAAATACTAATTTCTACAATCCTTTTTGTTTTTGAATTTCTCATAAAAAAATCCTCCCTATTATTAGGAGGCTTTACGGCTTAATTAAAAGTATAAGAATATCCCATTTTATATAAATAAAAAATTCGTCTACTTCCCTCCGCTAGTCCTAACTAGTTCAGGTTCAAAGGGTTATGCATCGCGCACTCTCAGCCGTAAGGCACCCCTAGTATTTCATTTCTTTTTTATTCTATCATACCCCTTATTAATTAGCAAATATTTCAAGATTTACATTCCTTTAGAATTCTTTGATGAGCAGTTACTAACGGATAATCCTCCATCTGTTTTTCACTTATCCACAGATAAGTATTTTCAGCCACCTGCTCTTCGTAAGCTGTGTGAATACGAATTAAATAACTTTCCATCTCCCAAATGCGGTGGGAGAAAATATGATTAAATGTTCCAATCAACTGAATAGATTCAATCTTAGAGCACATTGGGGATAACTTTTCTAATAAGTATTCCTCTGGTTCTCTTTCACCTGGATATTCAAAATTCATGAATTCATAGAAGTTAGCAAGAAGCCCTGTTTCTGGACGTTTACTAACTAAATATTCTCCATACTGATTTTGTACAATAGCAACCACTAATTTAGTTTTCTTTTGTGCATTCGCCTTGGTTTTCACAGGTAATAGATCATCAATTCCTTGCTGGTAAGCCTGGCAATGTTTTTTCACCGGACATTGTAGACACTTAGGGGACTTAGGGGTACACACTGTTGCTCCTAATTCCATCAACCCTTGATTAAAAGCACTTGGATCCTCATGAGAAATAACCTCTGACACAACAGCTTCAAATACTTTTCTTGTTTTAGCTTTAGCAATATCTTCAAAAATGCAACAAACCCGGCTCATCACACGAAAAACATTCCCATCTACAGCAGGTGCTGGAATATTAAAAGCAATACTACTAACTGCTCCTGCTGTATAAGGTCCCACCCCTTTTAATTTCAAAATTTCTTCATGCGTTTCTGGAAAGCCACCCATTTCTTCAATCATCCGTGCACTTTCTCGTAAGTTTCGGGCCCTAGAATAGTACCCTAACCCTTCCCACGCTTTAAGTAACGTTTGGTCATCTGCCATCGCTAACTCCTTAGTCGTCGGAAATAATTTCATAAATCGTTCATAATAAGGAATCACTGTTGCCACTTGTGTCTGCTGTAACATAATTTCAGATACTAAAATACGATACGGATCACGATTCATTCGCCATGGTAAATCCCGCTTCACTTCGTCATACCACTGAATTAAATCTCGTTGAAATTCTTCTATATTTAAATTTTCAATATATTGTTCTATCAATCCAGTCACCTACTTTTTTCTTTATTTTTCTACATCATCCACCACTCTTTTTAATCACGATCGGTTCAAATTAGCCCCCACGTACTCGTTAATAAAATAAAAAAAGCACCTGCAGGACTTTAGGTACAGTACGGTGCTTTCATATAAACTGGTGAGGCCATCGTGATAAAACCCCAACATAGCCTCATCTTAATTAGTATTATACTCCGCTCCACTTTAAAATACTATTGGTATTATTCGCCACATTTGTTTCTATCTATTAGTATGTTTAAGTTTGAAAAAGACCCTGATATCTTCCCTAATCACTATAAAAATGTGGATAAATTACACTTATGCCTTAGTCTCAGATGATAAAAACATATTGAAGAGCTTTAAAACTACCTACAATAGTATCCTTCTAATGCCTTGTCATTTCATACACTATCTTTAATAAAACCTTACTTTTTTTATTTAACAAGGGCATTAAAAAACCACTAATCTTCTCTCAACCATTTACTTCCTCCTCCCTTGACCACTATCTAAACATCTGCTAGAATATTAGTGTTCATCGGAGGGTGTAATTTCTCATATAAAACATTACGCTGGATAAGATGGTAAGTGAAAGCTTACTATCTTATCCAGCTTTTTTTTTGAATCACGCTCTTAAATGAAGACAACCACTATATCTTTTCAACAAATTGGGAGGGAGTTTACTATGAATAATTTAACGACAGGTAAAGTAAGTACCACTTTACTTAAATTCGCTATTCCATTTTTAATGTCAAGTTTACTACAAGCCCTTTATGGTGCCGCCGATTTATTTGTTGTTGGACAGTATGCGGATTCTGCTGCTGTTTCGGCAGTTGCTATCGGTAGCCAATTCATGCAAACCATTACGGGAATTATCTTAGGCATTTCCATGGGAGGAACCGTACTCATTGCCAAACGTATTGGAGAAAACAACTTTGAAAAGGCAGCCACTGCAATTGGTTCTTTAAGCCTATTACTAATAATAACCGCCCTTATTTTAACGCCGCTTATCTTATTACTTACAACCCCGATTACGCATTTAATGCATACCCCGACGGAGGCATTTGGATTCACCCAACAATATATTACATTATGTGCCTTAGGTATCCCGTTTATTGTTGGATACAACGCAGTAAGTGGAATTTTTAGGGGGCTTGGAGATTCAAAAACACCTGTTTATTTCGTACTAATCGCATGTATCATTAATGTTATCGTTGATATCATCCTTGTTAAAGGATTTAATATGGGGGCTATGGGGGCAGCAATTGCAACGATTAGTGCACAAGGAATTAGTTTTTTCATTGCATTAGCCTATATGGTGAAAAAAGGATTTAGATTTGAAATGAATCGAACACACTTTAAACCCCATAAAGAGTCACTTAAATATATTTTAATGGTCGGACTACCCTTAGCAGTCCAAGATGCTTTAGTCAACATATCGTTTTTAATTATTACAGCTGTTATAAATACCATGGGACTCATTGCATCAGCCGCAGTCGGTGTTGTCGAAAAATTAATCGTTTTCGCGATGCTTCCACCAACTGCCTTTGGTTCAGCTATTTCTGCAATGACAGCACAAAACCTTGGTGCCAAAGAAACGAAACGACTTAATAAAATTCTTTATTATGGAATTATCTATTCTCTTATCTTTGGAGTTTTAGCCACACTCTATTCTCAATTCTATCCTCAAACACTCACCTCTATTTTCTCCAATGATCCACAAGTTATTACTGTTGCGGGTCTTTACCTCAAGTCATTCTCAATCGACTGTATTATGGTTAGTTTCGTTTTCTGTTTAAATGGTTATTTTAGTGGACAAGGAAAATCAACCATCTGTCTTATCCACAGTATGATTGCTACCTTTATTTTTAGAATTCCACTTACCTATTTAATTAGCAAGATAGAGGGTGTCTCACTTTATGAACTTGGGTTCGCTGCCCCTATTTCAACCTTCGCCTCAATTATTATTTGTTTTTCCTACCTACTTTGGTTAAATAAACAAAATCAGAAAAAGCAACAAACGCAAGAAATCTAAACTTATACTCTTTGACCTTTCACGTAGAACTGAAACAAAATTTCAAAACGTGGAGGGTCATTTTTTATTTAGAAAAATCTTAAAAATAAAAGGGTTAACCCCTATCTTAGTTACCAAATATCGAAATAAAAAAAGAGGGAATTTTCCCCTCTTAGAAATATCCTGTGACTAAATCTACCTATGTGGTCAACCCTATTTAATCCAATCAATCCTTTTCGAACCGTCGTATTAAACATGTTCCATCACAAAAGTTCCCTCGAAAATCATGAATCACGCTTTTATTTATTTTGACAATACAACCGCATCCTTATCATCAAGTTCCGTTAAATAAACTTGAACAGCCTCTGTTTGAGAAGTCGGTATATTCTTCCCAACATAATCCGCACGAATTGGAAGTTCGCGATGCCCGCGATCAATAAGCGTTGCTAATTGTATATTTTTAGGACGCCCATATTCAAGAACGGCCTCTAATGCAGCACGAACGGTACGACCTGTGTATAACACATCGTCTACTAAAATAACTGTCTTTCCATTAAGAGTCATCGGAACCGTACTTTGATTCACAATAACCTCCTTCATTTCACGTGTAATATCATCACGATACTTTGTAATATCTAGCTCACCGAGTGGCACTGTTATACCTTCAAATCCTTCAATTAATCGCACTAAGCGTTCAGCTAAATAAGCCCCGCGAGTTCTAATTCCAATAATAACAACATCATTTAAACCATCATTTTTCTCTAAAATTTCATGGGCAATTCGCTTCAAAGAACGCATAATTGTGTCATGATCAAATAATACCTTATCCATCCTAATAAACACACCTTTCACACAAAGAAGTCTACTGTCTTTAGAATATCACAAAATATAGCGTTTTTAAACAATAAACACTTGTTAAAAGATAAACATCGTATCTA
>DKYS01000065.1:9826-10121 GCA_002493395.1 Turicibacter sp. UBA7094
TGACAACAAAAAGACCGCCAATCAAAAACTGTATAAAGGTAAAATCAGTTGGAATAGCTATTGGTAATTCAGATGCAATTAACGTCATCAGATAATCAATTCCTAATCGAGTTATGGGAATACTTATAAAATATGCCACCATTACGAATGGAAAATAGATCGTTAACACCATTTTAGAAATTTCCTTTTTCCGATACCCTATGACCTTTAAAATTGAAATCTGCTTTTGATTCTCTTCAATAATAAACGTCGTAATTAGGACCATCATCAGACTACCTAAAATCATGGCGACCCC
>DKYS01000134.1 GCA_002493395.1 Turicibacter sp. UBA7094
GGTCATACATTTGGGCATGCGATTGAATTAGATGAAAAGGAACTTTCTCACGGAGAGGCCGTTGCAATCGGGATGGTATTTTCTCTTTATCTCAGTGAACGAACATTTAATATCAATTTGTCGTTAAATCATTATCTCGCGTATTTAAAGCGACTTCAATTTCCTCTTCCAGTGAAACCGGATCATTTATCACGTTATCTTGCTTATATGACACATGATAAAAAGAATCATCAGAAAAAAGTTCGGTTTGTTTTATTGAATCAATTAGCTAAGCCTGAGTTAGTTTCGTTTACAACGTCTGAATTGGAGCCGTTGTTACGACAATTTCTCATTGAAATGAAACAGAAGGGGGTGGATTCATGGCGTTAAAAGGATGTTTAACCGTGGCTTCGGATAAGTCGATTACCCATCGTGCGATTATTTTTAGTAGTTTGGCGAAGGGGACAACAAACATTTATCATCCGTTACTTGGAGCTGACTGTTTAAGTACGCTCGCTATTTTTGAAAATTTTGGTATCCATTCGCAAATCAAAGATGATTGTTTAACGATTACAAGTCCGGGTCTTGACGCATTTGAGGTGCAATCTTCTATTTTGGATGCGAAAAATTCGGGAACAACTGCCCGTTTATTAATGGGAGTTTTCTCTTACTTAAACGAACCAGTCACGCTTATAGGGGATGAGTCGTTATCAAAACGCCCAATGGGACGAGTGATGACCCCTCTTACCCAAATGGGAGCCCGAATTGAACTTCAGGATGGAGCGACGCTACCGGCTCAAATCTCACCTAGTCAATTAAGTGGGATTGATTATGAACTGCCGGTTGCGAGTGCACAAGTGAAATCAGCAATGATGCTAGCAGGAATGTTAGCAAAGGGGCGGACAACGATTTATGAACCTGTTCCGACAAGGGACCATACGGAAAAGATGTTTGAGGATTTTAGTATCCAGTATCAAAAGGTTAACCGGGTGATTACGATTGAAGGTCCTCAATTACCACAAACACCAAAAGAGGTGTTTGTACCAGGAGATATTTCTTCAGCCGCCTTCTTCATTGTTGCGGCCCTCATTGTACCGGGAAGTCATGTGACGATAAAAAATGTTGGCGTGAATGAAACGAGATCAGGAATTATTGATGTCATACGCTCCATGGGAGGAAAAATTACGCTTTTAAATGAGCGTTATTTTGGTGGTGAACCTGTGGCTGATTTAGATGTAGCGTATACGAAAGATTTAGTCGCCACGACCGTTGAAGGGGAGATGATTCCTCGTTTAATTGATGAGATTCCGATTCTTGCTTTATTAGCGACAAGAGCAAGTGGAACAACCATTATTAAAGATGCCGAGGAGTTAAAGGTTAAAGAAACGAATCGGATTGATGTCACAGTCGAACAGTTAAAAGCAATTGGCGCTGATATTCAGGCGACTGAGGATGGGATGATGATTACAGGTCATCCTGAAGGTGTTTTTTATGAGGCTAACGTATCAAGCCATAAGGATCATCGCATCGCGATGATGCTTTGTGTGGCGTCGTTATTATTAGAAAAACCATTACTTATTGAAGATATAGAGTCTATGGATGTTTCTTATCCTGACTTTTTAAAGCATTTACAAGCGTTATTAGAAAATTAGAGGTGTTAAAATGGCAATTGAATATTTTATTGAACAATACGAAAAAGGACAATTAACAGAGGATGTCATTGATAAAATGCAACATTTTGCATTTGACGCAACGGATGATGAAGTTTTTATTATTGCACAAATTTTTGCTGCGATTTCTCATGTTTCAAAAGCCATTGAACTCGTTGAGCCTTTGCTCGCTAAATATCCAAATGAAGTGAACTTAAAAACTTTTTTAGCGGATTTGTATTTAGATTTAGCCGAGGATGAAAAAGCATTAGAACTCTTATCAGGAAGCGATGAGGAAACGAATGTTAGTATTTTATTGCTTGAGGCTGACATGTATATTGCCCAGGGATTATTTGAAGTTGCCGAAGACAAATTGAAAAAGGCACTGGCATTAGAGCCAAAAAATGAATTAATTCATCTGGCATATGCGGAGTTTTACTATCATATTGGGGCGTTTGAGCCGGCATTAGATCTTTATTTAGATTTGATAGAGTGTGCCCTAAATGCTGAAGTCAATGTTTACGATCGCCTAGCGACATGTTACAGTCATATCGGTGAATTTGAACAAGCATTAGAACAATTAAGTTTATCAGAAAAGTATTTTGGAAAGTTAAATACTGACCAATTATTCAATAAAGGATTTCTTGCTTACCAAGTGGGCGACTATTCTTTAGCTAAGCGCACATTTAATGAGTTAAAAGAATTAGACCCAAGCTACGACACTATCTATCCATTACTGGGTAAAATTTATTTAAAAGAAGAGGATGCGAGTCAAGCCCTTGCGGTGATTAGCGAAGGAATTACGCATAACGAATTTAACGCAGAACTGTTCTTCTTAAAAGGGGTTGCCCTTGAACAGTTAAAAGATTTAGAAGCTGCACGTGATGCTTATTATGAAACATTAAATTTAGATCCGGAAGACGTAGAGGCTGCTTTAAGAGGGAACCGTATTTGTCTAGCGCTGGAAGACTATGAAGAGGTGGTTCATAACGTTCATCATTATGAGGAAAATGGGTTATTTGATGACCATTTTGATTGGGATTTAGCTATTGCCTTTTTAGAATTAGAGGATTATGAGCAGGCAGCTGCTTCCTTTGAAAAGGCATTTGCTAATTATAAAGAGAATCCAGATTTCTTATTTGATTATGCGCAGTTTTTAATTGAAGAGGGTCGCCAAAAAGAGGCCGTCAAACATCTTGAAAAAATCTTAAGTCTTGATGCAACACTTGCGCCAGCGCGTGAGTTATTAGAGAATTTGATGTAACAATTGTATAAAACTCAAAAAAATAGTTTAGGGTCTTTCAAGATTAACATTTAAATGGTATATAATAGATTTAAGTGTTAATCGAGTAGAGGTGATTGAACAATGTTCTTGTATTATGGAGGTTATTACGGTGGATATGGAATGGGTTATAATTCATCGTATTTTATTTATTTACTTATTGCATTATTAGTTCCGATGTTAGCACAGGCGTATTTATCATCAACGTTTAATCGATATTTACGTGTACGTGCTTCATCTGGGTTAACAGGTGCGGATGTGGCGCGTCGTATTCTAGATAGAAATGGATTAACGGATGTTCATTTAACGGAGGTTGGAGGGCGTTTAAGTGATCATTATGATCCAGCACATAAAACCGTTCGTTTATCTCGAGATATTTATCATGGGACATCGCTTGCCGCTTTAGCGGTTGCAGCTCATGAATGTGGGCATGCGATTCAACATGCGAACGCTTATGCGCCACTTCAGTTCCGATCAGCCATGTTTCCTGTCGTGAACTTTGCTAATAAATTTGGTTACTTAGCGATTGTGTTAGGGTGCTTTTTTGGAGGATCGCAATTTTTATTACTTGGTATTATTTTAGTCGGTGTGACGGTATTATTCCAATTAGTCACTTTACCAGTTGAATTTAATGCGTCAACACGTGCCTTAAGTCAACTTTCAGAAATGAATATTTTATATAGTGGTGAAGAAAAAGCGGGTGCACGTAAAGTATTGACAGCGGCGGCTTTAACATACGTAGCGGGAGCTGTGGTGGCAGTTGTCGAATTATTACGTTTAATTATGATTTTTAATTCTCGTCAAAATGACTAACAATAAAAGGAATCTAGGTTTAATTTAGTATCGATATCAAGGACATTTAAAAGATGATTTCTGTATTTTACAGGAATCATCTTTTTTAACGCTCAATTTTCATTTTAGTCGATTCTTTTAAAGCTCAAGTATTCTGGCTCGTTTTTAAAAAGTGTTGGTCCAATAGCATGAATACCAAAAAGATTATAACCACCGTTATTTCTAGGATAGGTTCATCTCAATTGGTGGCTACATCATTAAGGTGTTAAAAAAGATTAAGGTTAAATTGAAATTAGAGCCCTTACGATTTCTGGTTCATCTAACGATGATAAAAGGAGCCGATGTGAACGGCATTTTGTATTTCTTTGAAAACCATGTAAAATAAAGAACCTATAAGCTTACACTTTTTTGAGTGTTTAGCTTATAGGTTCACGGTTTCTTATATAGTAAAGTTCGGAAAATATAAAAAAAGACATCATTAGGGGGAGGATGTCTTTTTTTAAAGTAGCATATTTTATAGAAACAGAAGAAGAATGGAATTCTTCTTTTGGAATGATTTAATTATATCACATATTTTATCAAAATCAAACATTTTTCGTCATTTTATTATAAAAATTTCCGTTTTTGATAAGAATAGGATATTTTTCATTTAAATGACTCGCATCCTAAAGGTGTCAGGATCTAAGAGGTAAACATCAGACTTAAAGAAGGAAGGAGATTCAATCGCAATGAAATGGGTTCTCTTTAAATAATAAATAGAGGTAGACGTAAATTTATTTTTGAAGTAAATGTATCGTTTCTCGCAATAATCAATTTCAAAAATGTTTTCGGGTGAGTCGAGATAAGCTTCTAAATCCTTTTTCTTCATGAGAATTCCTTCAAGGGCGTCATCAGGATGATAGTTGGAAGGAATTAAGTGAATGGCTTGATATAAGGAATTTATATGTTTAATAGATTGTTGCATCTGTTGAACAAAGGACGTATGAGTCTTTAATATTTTTGAAAGGTGCTGATAAGTGCAATTACATTTCTTTAATAATGTTTCAGGGGAATCATCGTAAAATCCGTTGAC
>DKYS01000043.1:0-9721 GCA_002493395.1 Turicibacter sp. UBA7094
TAGATTTCACCCAGTGGAATGCTTCTCAATATACGCTTTTGTTTTTGCTGTTATCTTTTATGGTGATTTGTTTCTTAAAATATCAGTGTTATTCACGAGATTTAAAACAGGACAGTCAGTTTATCGAGTTAGAAGAAAAAAAATTATCCCGAAAAAAACAAGCGCTTTACGACCAAGTCGCGAGTATGAATCCTAGTGACTTCGGAGAACTAATTGCTGATTTATTTCGCATGAAAGGATTTAAGCGTATTTTTTTAACGCCTCGCATGAATCAACAATTCTATGATATCGATATGTATTTAGACGATCAAAAGGTCTTAGTTTCATGTGTTTTAAATACCGTTAACCACGAGATTCCTCAGTCTTTTTTAGAACGCCTTCATTTAATGATGCGTAACAATCAAATTGATCAAGGGGTTCTCATCACCCTCAGTCAATTTGAATCGGATTGTTACACCTTTGCCAAAGATAAACCCATTTATTTAATCGATGGAGACCAATTAATTGAAACGTTACTTGATAGTTCTAATCTATAATTCTATTTTTTAGAACCACCACCTTCTATCGTGTTACCGATTAAAATACGTTCCTCATCTTTTAACGTATCGATTGACATCACTTTTCTTTTTTGCTATTATTATAGCCCAACTATCTCTCATATCATGAGGAGGGAATCGCATGTTTGAAGAATTAATTAAGAAAGCAACTGAAGTCTTAAATCCGCGTCACCTCTCACCCGCTGCCGAAGCGGGAAGTGTCGCCGCTGCCATCTTGACAGAAAGCGGTCATATTTATACGGGCGTTTGTATCGAGACGAAATGTTCAATGGGCTTTTGTGCCGAGCACGCCGCCGCAGCAGCTATGATTACAGCCGGTGAAAGCCATATTTTAAAAATGGTGGCAATTAATAAGCGTGGAAATATTTTACCCCCTTGTGGACGTTGCCGGGAATTTATCAGTCAGTTAGATGATCAAAATATTAATGCCGAAATTCTAATTAATCGAAAAAAGGCCGTTTTGCTTAAAGATCTTCTCCCTTATGATTGGCGCTTGGCAAAACACGCTGAGTTCGATGAATAAACGACCGTTGAATCAAATAATAAAGACCACCTTTTAAGGGTGGTCTTTATTATTTGATTAACTGTCTCATATCTTTTGGTAAAGGCGCGAAAATGGTTAACTGTTCTTTAGTGATTGGATGCAGCATCTCAATGCGTGCGGAGTGAAGCGCCTGACGCTTTATTTTATCTTTTTTTCCCCCATATAAATGATCTCCTAGCAAAGGATACCCGAGATGACTCATATGAACGCGAATTTGATGCGTTCGCCCCGTTTTTAACTCCAACTCAATGAGAGCATATCCTTTATATTGCTCTTTTAATTCGTAATACGTTAAAGCATAATCCCCTCTTGGATTCACCCGACGCCGCGCATTGTGATGACGGTCTTTTCCAATAGGTGCCTCAATCTTTCCTTTTTTCGTCTTCAATGTTCCTGATACCAGGGCAAGATACCACCGTCGAATTTTTTTCTCACTTAACCAATAGTCCATTAAGCTATGCGCGAGATACGTTTTAGCAAAAATAATTCCACCACTCGTCTCAGTATCTAATCGATGAATGTAACGAACACGATGCTTTATTCCTCTTTCCTGATAATAATTCGCCACCCCATTAACGAGTGTCCCTATTCCATCTTTTTGATCGGGGTGCACCATTAATCCAGCAGGCTTATTAATCACCAACAAATGATCATCTTCATAGAGAATATCTAAGGGGATTTTTTGGGCCACAAAATCCACCGCTTCTTCTTCAAACACAGCAATGGCTAACTGGTCTGAAAGATGAAGAACCTGTTCAAAGGAAACGACTTGCCCATTTAATGTTACTTTCTTATTCATATATAACTCATGAATCTTTTTTCTAGATAAATGATATCCTTGTAAAAAGTCACGAATGGTTTGATTGGCTTGCTCTTGATTAATCGTAAAAATTAAATATTCCTTTTCTCGAATGACTGTCATAATATCACCATATTACCTTCTAAATTGTACGACGACACCAACGACGTCTTTTTTAATATCAATGACCCCTAATCTCGAACTCCTTGAATCAAGACTGTTGTTGCGATTATCTCCCATCACAAAAAGTTTACCGTCTTCAATGATTAAATCAATCTTTTGATGATTCCTCATCGGTTCCTTTAAATATGCCTCTCTCAAAAGATGACCATTCACAAAAACTTGACCCGATTCGATGACTAAATGATCGCCTGGGAGTGCAATCACGCGCTTCAAAAAGAACTTCATCTGATTTTTTTGATGTGCCCTAAAAGCAACAAGATCTAAGCGCTCAATCTTTTTTCGACGAGAAGCCCGACAGTCTAATAAAATAGGTTGATTATTTTTAATGGTCGGCCTCATGGATTCCCCACGGGCGATTGCTACACGACAAACACGTGAAATGAAATAACCAATGCAAAGACTACATCCTATCTCCACTGCACAATCTAACCAAGTACTCTCTTTCTTCAAACTATCCCTCTTCTCAAGTTATTATGATCTCACTTCTTATTATAGCATATTTTCCTACAGCCAACCGATAGACGGGTGACATCCTAAATCATCAAAATCTCCTCTTATATTACCTTCAAGATTATGGTAAAATCTATACATATCCTTAACAAGGACGCACATACTAAGCAAAATGATGATTGGAGGAATATACGATGAAAACAGTTATAGACCGTTTTTTAAACTATGTCACATACGATACACAATCAAATCCTGAAGGTTTAACAACTCCCTCTACGCCATCCCAACTTGTCTTTGGTGATGTTTTAGTGGAACAATTAAAAGAAATCGGAATGACCCACATTGAAAAAGATGAACATGGCTATATTTATGCCACATTAGAAAGCAATGTTTCTCACGATGTTCCTGTGATTGCCTTTATCTCTCATTTAGATACAAGTCCTGATTTTACAGCTGTTCATGTCAAACCACAAATGATTGACTATCAGGGCGGCGATATTGTATTAAATCAGGAAAAAAACATTATCCTTTCACCTAATGATTTCGATTCGTTAAACCGCTATGTCGGGCAAACTTTAATCACAACAGATGGAACGACACTGCTCGGTGCGGATGATAAAGCGGGAATTGCTGAAATCATCACCGCGATGGATTATCTCATTAAACACCCAGAAATCAAACACGGGTGTATTAAAGTGGCCTTTACACCTGATGAAGAAATCGGTCATGGTGCTTCTAAATTTAAAATTGAAAAATTTGGAGCAGATTTTGCCTATACGGTCGATGGTGGAGTCATCGGTGAATTACAATATGAATCATTTAATGCAGCAGAAGCCAAAGTAATCATTCATGGGAAAAGTGTTCACCCTGGAAGTGCTAAAAATAAAATGATTAATGCTGGACTCATTGCCACAGAATTCATGAGTCACTTCCCTCAACTAGAAACTCCGCAAGCAACGGAAAACTACGAAGGCTTTTATCACCTCACTTCGATTAATGGAAATTGCGAAGAGGCAACTTTAAAAATTATTGTTCGTGACTTTGATAAAGAGAAATTTAATCAGCGAAAACAATTTATTCAACAATTAGTCGAGGAATTTAATACGAACTATCCAACCAAACCAATTGAACTGACGCTTACCGACCAATACTACAACATGCACCTACAAATTGAAGATAAAATGTATATCGTCGATTTAGCTAAACAAGCCCTCATTGAATCAGGAGTTGAACCATTAATTGTCCCTGTTCGTGGAGGAACCGATGGTTCGGGATTATCATTTAGAGGACTTCCTACGCCTAACCTATTTACAGGTGGACATAATTTCCACGGTAAATTTGAATATATCCCGGTTCCATCGATGGAAAAAGCCGTTGATGTGATTGTAAAAATTGCAGAACTTGGGGCTACCTTTAACTATACTAGATAACCACTTCAATAAATAGATAAAGAGGATTGAAACCCTTGAATTTCAATCCTCTTTTTAATTTACTCGTAACTTAACCCCATTAACTCTGTTTCCCGCTCCTTAGCTACTTGACGTGCCTCTAATTCTTTAATAATTTCTTCATGGTAATCCCCTGTAATTTTATAATACTTTTTATAGACAATAAAACACAGCCCAATAAAAATTGCTGGTAAAACAAACATAAGCCCTCGCATCCCCATCATGGTAGTCATTGTTTGTGGAGCATTTGCAACATAACCAAATGCAGCAAGCCCAACTCCGATTAACCAACCACTTAATGCACTTGCTGATTTAACGAGCAACGTCTGACACGAAAAAATAATACTTTCATTTCGTGTCCCAAATTTATATTCACTATAATCTACAACATCTGCTAGCATAACCGTCGACGATGCAATAATTAATCCCCCTCCTGATCGAGCTAAAAAGGCACCAATTGCTACAAATAACGTATTTTGTGGAGCAATAAATCCACAAATAAGTAACCAAACTAATCCTATAATTGGAACCACACACCCTAATCTAAATACATGCTTACGTCCCATTTTTCGTACCAAAATTGGGAATAGGAGTAACCCAGTAATCTCTGCAAACCCAGCACATCCATTGTAAATTTGGAACATCGCTTCATTTTGCGTCACATATTTAAAATAATAAAGGGCCATTCCACCTAAAAACGATAACATTAAGTTCATACATAATACAATCACAATAAACACCTTTAACTGGCCATTTTGCCCAATAATCTTAAACGTTTGTTTAAGTGTTACCCGATTCTCCTTTGAATCAATTCCCGCTACATTCTTTGTTGAAGGTTCCTTCACCTTTAAACACATCACCACCGACGTCACGATAAAAATCACAGCAATTCCTAGTGCTAAATATTCAAACCCTTTCGCCTGATCTCCCCCTCCTAATCGGTGAACCATCGATAATCCAAAGGTTGCGACACATAAATTTCCAATCGATGCAAATACACGTGGAATAACGGATATTTTTTCACGCTCTTCTTTATCTTGCGTCAGAGAAGGAATCATTGACCAATAAGGGATATCCATAATGGTATACGTCATTCCCCATAAAATATACATCACTGAAAAATAAGCATATAACGGTGCTCCTGTTAAATCTGGTTTCTTAAATAAGAAGAATAACACGACTGCATTAATTAACGTTCCAATTAAAATCCAAGGTCTGAATTTCCCCCACTTTGTTCTTGTATTATCAACCAACATTCCCATCATCGGATCATTGACCGTATCCCAAATACGAGCAATTAAAAATAGCGTTCCGACAAAAGCCGGATTTAATCCAATTACATCCGTAAAATAAAACATAATATAAATTCCGACGACCCCACAAACTAAATCCTTTCCTAGTGCACCAAATCCATAAGAATATTTGGCTGATGTTGTTAACTTCATTAATTTCCCTCCTCTTTTCTGTAACCGTTTACCAAACAGGTATGTACATAAAATACCACCCATCCCCCACCAATGCAAGCGCTATTAAAAATATTTTAGTCTTTTTTTATTAATAAAAAAAGACCATTCCCTTTTGTTTGTTTCTCATGGTTAAATGTCTGTTTTTTATCACTGAAAAGTTTTTCAATTCTTCCTTTAAAACTTTTTCTCTAACTAGATGATAAGCAACTCTTACGCTCTCCTACCTCCTGAAATTGGTGAACTCACTTTACGATTAAAAAGGAGGGGGAATGAATCTGTTTGTTTAAAATTTAAAAAACGGGAAGTGAACCATCGCGTGTTCACCTTCCCGCTTTTATCTCTTCTTTATTTTTTTAGGTTTTTTTATTAGGATAACCCAGAAAGTTTCCACTACAATCTTAACATCAAACCAAAAACTTTGGTGTTTTACATAGTACAAATCAAGTGCTAATTTTTCCTCCCAAGTTAGATTTTTACCGTGTAGTTGACTCCAGCCTATCATCCCAGGACAAACGGCATGGCGAATTAATTTAGTATCTCTCGTTGGAATAGAGCGAATAAAGCCTGGTCGAGGACCAACTAGACTCATTTCTCCCCGAAAAACATTATAAAATTCAGGAAGATGATCTAATTTTACCTTTTTTAAAAAGCGTCCCAGCGGGCTTAATCGTTGATTAGCAGGTAACAACTTTCCAAATTCATCACAGCACCGATTCATCGTTCTAAAGCGATAAATGGTAAACCATTGCTCGTTCATTCCCGGATAGCGTTGTTTATCAAGAATAGGCCATCCTAAATCCATCCAAACAGCCACCGCAATAATGAAATATAGTGGGAAAAATAAAATTAATACACTACTTGAAACAATAAGATCTACCCCTCGTTTCATTCTTCTCCCTCCTTCCTGTATCTCCTAATTCCCGTTGATTAGCTAACGGTCTATTAGTAGTATATGTCATATTTTGAACAGGTGTTCATTCCCATTTCTCCTCCCCTTTCCATAAAAAAAACCTAAATGCACGTACCATCTGGCACAAACATTTAGGTTTTTGATTATTCTCGGAATTGACTATTGTATAAGTTCGCATAAAACCCATCACGCGCAAGAAGCGCCTCATGTGTTCCCTGCTCTATAATTTCACCTTGATTTAGAACTAAAATTTGATCCGCATTTTTAATAGTACTTAAACGGTGAGCAATAACAAACGTTGTTTTTCCTTCCATTAAGCGTAACATTGCCTTTTGAATTTGGACTTCTGTACGCGTATCAATCGAGGAAGTCGCCTCATCTAAAATTAAAATAGACGCGTTTGATAGAACGGCACGAGCAATCGCTAATAATTGACGTTGTCCCTGTGAGAGGTTGCTTCCATTATCTGATAAAACCGTGTCATATCCTTCTGGTAATTGCATAATAAATCCATGTGCATTTGCCGTTTTAGCAGCCGATACAACGTCTTCATCACTCGCATTTAAACGTCCATAACGAATATTCTCACGCACTGTTTCTGAAAAAAGGTAGGTATCTTGTAATACCATTGAGATGTTACGACGCAAACTCGAACGTGTTAACTGATTCAAATTTTCTCCATCAATTAAAATATCCCCCGAGTCAATGTCATAAAACTTCGTTAATAGATTGATAATTGTTGTCTTTCCAGCTCCAGTCGGTCCAACAATGGCAACCGTTTCACCTTTTTTCGCATGAATACAGGCATCTTTTAAAATGGTTTTTCCCTTATCGTAAGAGAACTTCACATGATTTAAGATGACGTCACCGTCTAATTCAGACACATCATGGGCCCCTTCAGGATCCATCTCCGGTACCTCATCCATAATCTCAAACACACGCTCTGCTCCTGCTAACGCTGACTGCACGGTATTAAAGATATTTAAAATTTCATTAATCGGACGTGTGAAATTTCGCATGTATAAAATGAAGACAAAAATATTCCCAATTGAAAGACCTGTTGTTTTTAACGCTAAAATTCCACCAACAACTGCTACGATTAAAAAAGTCATGTTGTTAATAAAGTTATTGAGTGGCCCCATAACTCCCGATAAGGCTTGAGCCATAATTGAACTTTTCGTTAATCGTTGATTAATCTTTCCAAACTCGTTCTCAACCGTTTCTTCTTGAGAGAATAGAAGTACGGCTTTTTGTCCAGAAACAATCTCTTCAATATATCCATTTAAATCCCCTAAATCTTGTTGTTGTTTCACGAAGAACGGCTGGGTTTTTTTCACTAAAAAGCGTGAGGTTAAAAACATAACCGGTGTTGTGAGTAACGCAACAACAGTTAAGGCAGGACTTAAAATCATCATCGCAATCAACATTCCGATGATGGTTACAACGCCTGAAAACATCTGTGTAATACTTTGTGATAAAGTCATATTAATATTATCAACATCATTTGTTAAACGACTCATTAAATCACCGCTTGAATGAGTATCAAAAAAACGAAGCGGTAACTTTTGCATATTTGTAAATAAATGACGGCGGATTTCAGCCGTTGTTTCTTGCGAAAGTTTAACCATGATTAAATTTTGCAAATAAGTTGCTAAAACACTAATAAAGTAAATTCCCGCAATGAAAAGACAAATCCATTTTAATCCCGCTAAATCATGGGGCACGATATAATCATCGATAATACTCCCATAATAGTTCGTTGCCAAAACATTGACAATCGTTGAAATAACACACAAAATGCAGACAATGATTAACGCATAGATTTTATGACTCATATAGCCAAGTAAACGTTTAATCGTTGTTTTTGGGTTTTTTATTTTTTCAGCCTGGTGAAAGCGTCCACCTGGTCCGCCTCCTGGCCCCATCGGTCTACTCATGATTAACTGCCTCCTCTCCTAATTGTGAAATAGCGATGCTTCGGTAAATCCCATTACTCTTTAATAATTCTTCATGCGTTCCAATTCCGGAAATTTGACCTTGATCGAGGACAATAATTTGATCGGCATCCATAACTGCGGAAATACGTTGCGCAATCATAATAATTGTACTCCCTTTCATTTGCTCCTTAATCGCCCCTTGTAACTTACTCTCCGTTGCCATATCAAGCGCACTTGATGAATCATCTAAAATTAAAATTTGAGGTTTTCGAATTAACGTTCTCGCAATCGATACGCGTTGCTTTTGTCCACCCGATAAATTTTTCCCACGCTGCTCAACCTCGGTCTGATAACCGGATTCTTTTAACTTAATAAACTCCATCGCCTGCGCATTAATAGCCGCCTGATCTAATTCCTCAGCCGTCGCGTCATGGTATCCAAACTTGATATTCGACCCAATCGTTCCAGAAAATAGAATACTTTCTTGTAAAACGACGCCTATTTTATCTCTCAACTCATGAAGACTAATCTCTTTAACATTTTTTCCACCAATTAAAACTTCACCCGCACTAGCATCATAAAGACGAGGAATTAATTGAACAAGTGAACTTTTTCCGGCCCCTGTTCCTCCGATAATCCCTATCCGATTTCCTTGCTTAATCGTAAATGAGAGATGTTTTAA
The DNA here is from genome assembly GCA_002493395.1 of Turicibacter sp. UBA7094. Lineage (GTDB taxonomy): Bacteria > Bacillota_I > Bacilli_A > MOL361 > Turicibacteraceae > Turicibacter. The sequence continues at coordinate 8,977 of DKYS01000043.1, forward strand.
AACTTCTTCACTGTGCTCATGGTATTTAAATGAAACATCTTTAAACTCGATATCGTACTGCGCTAACGCCTGAGACGCTGTCGGTTCCTTAATACTTGACTCCGTCATTAACACCTCATTAATTCGATCAGCCGACGCCTTTGCCCGTGAGAAGTTCATCGATACCATAATCACCATCATTAACGCCATCATAATTTGGGTTAAATAATTAATAAACGCCATGATTTTCCCAGTCTCTAGCGTTCCTGCCTCCACTAAAAAGCCACCATACCATAAGACAGCAATAATACTGAAGTTAACTAAAAGCATCACGACTGGATTTAAGATAATCATCATTTTTTGGGCACGAACACTTTGAGTCATTAAATCATCATTGGCCATATCAAAACGATCCTTTTGTTTATGTTCAATCGTAAATGCCTTAATCACACGAACCCCTAATAAATTTTCACGCATGACATTATTGACTTTGTCAATTTTCTCTTGCATCGTTTTAAATAAAGGAAATGACCGTGTCATGACAATCGTAACAAAAATTAAAATAATCGGAATCGTAATCACAAAGATACCTGATAAATCAGAGCTTAATCGATAGGCCATGAAGATCCCACCGATACAAAGTAACGGCGCTCGCACCAAAATCCGTAACCCCATCATAACCATCGTTTGAACTTGGGTAATATCATTCGTTAATCTCGTAATTAACGAAGATGTTTTAAAATGATCCAACTCTAAAAAAGAGAGC
>DKYS01000043.1:9907-10226 GCA_002493395.1 Turicibacter sp. UBA7094
CGGCGCTCGCACCAAAATCCGTAATCCCATCATGACCATCGTTTGAACCTGCGTCACATCATTCGTTAATCGCGTAATTAATGAAGAAGTTTTAAACTGATCCAACTCTAAAAAAGAGAGCGATTGAATTTTCGCAAATAAACCGTCACGTAAATTTTGTCCTAAATTGACAGCAGCAATCGTTGAAAAAGCTGAACACCCCGCTCCACCGATTAATCCGATAACCGCAAATCCAATCATTTTCGCACCCGTCATCAAAACATACGTCGTATCACCATTTGCAATCCCAACATCAATAATATTCGATAACATCGTCGGT
>DKYS01000043.1:10353-10728 GCA_002493395.1 Turicibacter sp. UBA7094
TAAAAAAGAGAGCGATTGAATTTTTGCAAATAGTCCATCACGTAAATTTTGACCTAAATTGACAGCGGCAATCGTTGAAAGGACTGAACATCCCGCTCCACCAATTAATCCGATAACCGCAAACCCAATCATTTTGGCTCCGGTCATTAACACATATGTCGTATCACCATTCGTAATCCCAATATCGATAATATTCGATAACATCGTCGGTAACATTAAATCCATTGAAACCTCAAGTAGCATAAATAATGGGGCTAAAATAGCACAAATAATCGCTGTTCCCCTTAAATAGCGTAACAATTTAATCATGCATTTCAATCTCCCTTCGTTTTAAATTCTCATACATTCGTTCTAAATAACCTCTAACCTGCTCGC
>DKYS01000023.1 GCA_002493395.1 Turicibacter sp. UBA7094
TACTCACTTCACGGAAATGGAATCTTTTTAGCCGATCCAAATGGAGTTCCTTGGAATGCCGGTTATATAGCAGTGACTTCTGACCCGGTCGCTGACTTGACTGCTAACCTAGCAGCCGAACAAAAAGCGCGCGCCGGATATGAACATTTACTTGATATCGCAACAGACGAAGACGTTAAATCTGTCTTACGTTACCTTCGCGAACGTGAAATTGTCCATTTCCAACGTTTTGGTGAAACACTAATGGACGTTCAAAATCACTTTAGTACTGACCGTTATTTCTTTATGAAAAACGAAGATGAATAAAAATAAGGGGTTACCTCATTACAAGGTAACCCCTTTTGTCATGCATTTATCTATAATAATTCTTTTATTTACTATAACTGTCTTCTCATAATCACAGATTGCATCTAATAAAATTCATCCGGCCGGCTTTGTGATATCATCCACTTCACTCTTAATGATTCGCCAGCTGCTTCGCACGTTCAACCGCTTGGTTAAAAGACCGGCACACTTGTTCACGACCAATATCCTTAACTAATCCAACACGCTTAACTACCTGATAAGGTTTATCATTAATTTCACTTAGAATTAGGCTCGTCCCTGAACGGCGACAATTATCTTGTAATAAATTCAGCGCATGAACGGCAGTGGCATCAATCACTGGAACATTTCTAAGTCGAATAATAAGGACTTTTGAAGGTCCTTGTAACGATTGAATCGAATCTAAAAATTTATCAGCAGCCCCGAAGAAGAAAGGCCCGTTTACTTCATAAATTAAGATTTCATCTGACAATACTTCTTTCAATTCATCATCAAATAATTGTCCTTCCTCTTCCTCATCATTCCATTCAACCCCTTGAATATTCGTTACATCGGTCATTCGTTTCATGAATAAAAACGAAGTTAAAACCATTCCCACACTAATCGCGAGTGTTAAATCAAATAGGACGGTTAAGATAAAAGTGACAAGTAAAACCGAAACGTCACTTTTAGGGGCACTAAGTAATTTTTTAAATATTCGCCACTCACTCATATTATAAGAAACCATAATCAAGACAGCCGAAAGTGTAGCTAAAGGAATCATCTTCACCAATGGCATCAAAAACAATAAGATAAATAGTAACGTCACCGCATGGACGATTCCCGCAATCGGAGTACGCCCTCCATTTTTAATATTCGCCACTGTACGTGCGATTGCCCCCGTTGCCGGCATTCCTCCAAATAAACCAGAAGCAATATTCGCTATCCCTTCAGCCACTAGCTCCATATTCGAACGGTGCTTACTTCCAATCATTCCGTCTGATACAACAGCCGAAAGCAATGACTCGAGTGAACATAAAAAAGCAATCGTAAATGCCGGTGAAATAAGCATTTCAATTTTATTCCATGTCACTTCTGGAAATGATGGCTTTGGAAATGATGAGGAGAGATTAGCATATTGCGTTCCAATAGTAGGCACATCCAAATTCAAAAGGGCAACGAGAACGGTTGTCACCACAATTGAAATTAAAGAGGCCGGAATCCTTTTATTTATTTTAGGCCAAATGATTAAAATAATTAAGGCAATAGCCCCAATCATAAAAGGTAACCAATGAATTTGATCACCTGAGGAAAAATAAAGCTTCCATTTATTAATAAATCCCGTTGGAACATTTTCAAGTGTCATCCCAAAAAAGTCTTTGATTTGTGAACTAAAAATAGTCAAAGCAATTCCACTCGTAAATCCCACAGTTATAGGATACGGAATATACTTAATCATACTCCCTAATCGAAACAATCCAAATAATATTAAAATAATTCCTGCTAATATCGTAGTGAGTAGTAATCCATCAACTCCATGACTAGCAACCACTCCATAAACAACTACCATAAATGTAGCACTTGGCCCTCCAATTTGAACCCGACTTCCTCCAAGTAATGAAATGAAAAAACCAGCAATAATGGCGGTATACAACCCTTGTTCCGGTGAAACCCCTGATGAAATAGCTAATGCGATTGATAATGGGAGAGCAATAATAGCTACAATAACCCCCGCTATTGCATCTTTAACAAATTGATCCTTATTGTAAGTTTTCATAACTGATAATAATTTAGGTTTTAACCGCGTTGACACCTTTCATACTCCCTTTCCGACTATTCTTAACCACAAGAAAAAGCCTTCATAATAAGTTATGAAGGCTTTTTGAATTACTTCCCTTTAGGCATTGACGCTCCAGGTGCTGTCTTTTCAGCACGAACTGGTTTTCCATTAATTAATTTTGAATTTAATTTACGGATAATTGCGTTGGCATGCGCTTTATCAACGTTGATAAATGAGAATTTTTTATAAACATCAATATCACCGATTGCACGTGCCGGAATATCTGATTTTTTCGTTAACATTCCAACGAAGTCTTTTGCTTTAACTTTTTGTTTAGAACCCACATTTACAAATAAGCGAACTTCATTTTTACGCATTCCCTTAGATTTTGTATTAGCTGATACTTCTTGAATTGGCGCATAATCTTTTGTTGATTGTCCAATATTCATACGTAATAATCCAGCCGCTACTTGTTCTAAGCTATATCCTTTTTCTAAAATTGCAGCAATTAATTCATTTTCTTTTGTGAAGTCTTGCCCTTCAAGGTTCGCAATTACGTCTTCAATCACATGGTTTGAACGTTTTTCTTGAATTTGTTCTACGGTTGGGATTGGCATCTTAGACATTTTTGTTTTTGTATATTCTTCAATACGACGGATACGGAACATATCTTTTCCGAATACGAACGTAATTGATAATCCAGTCATCCCCGCACGTCCTGTACGTCCAATACGGTGAACATAGTTTTCTTCATTTAATGGAATATCGTAGTTAAATACAGCTTCTACGTTGCTAACATCAATTCCGCGAGCAGCGATATCTGTTGCAACTAAGATATTAACATTTTTACGACGGAAACTATTCATAACACGGTCGCGTTGTGCTTGTTTTAAATCTCCATGTAACCCTTCTGTTACATATCCCTCTTCTTGTAATTTAGACACTAACTCATCAACTTCACGTTTTGTATTCGTGAAAACAATTGATGATGTTAATCCCATCATATCAATGCAACGAATCATTGCATGAACACGATCTTGACGACGTACTTCTACGAAGTATTGGTCAATTTTTTTATTTGATAACTCTTCTGAAACAACTTTAACGATTTCAGGAGATTTTTGATATGTTTTTGCAATGTTCATGATTTCACGAGCCATTGTCGCTGAGAACATTACCGTTTGACGAGATTCTGGAGTTTTTTCTAAAATTTCTTCGATATCATCTTTGAATCCCATGTTTAACATTTCATCAGCTTCATCTAAAACTAACATTTGTAAGTTTTCTAATTTTAACGTTCCACGACGCATGTGGTCCATAACACGTCCTGGTGTTCCGACAACAATTTGTACCCCTTTCTTTAAGGCACGAATTTGAGGATCGTACGATTGTCCTCCATAGATTGATAAAATATGTACGTCACGCATGTTACGAGCGAACTTTTTAGATTCCTCATGAACTTGAACCGCTAATTCACGTGTTGGGCATAAAACTAATGCTTGCACGTGACGGCTTTTGTGGTCAATTTTTTCTAAGATTGGTAACATAAACGCAGCCGTTTTCCCTGTTCCGGTTTGGGCTTGTCCGATAATATCTTTTCCAGATAATACAACTGGGATAGCTTCTGCTTGAATTGGTGATGGATTCACATATCCGATTTCTTCAATTGCCTTTAAAATCGCAGGCGATAAAGCAAGATCATTAAATTTAATTTGAGTCATTCTTTGCTTCCTTTCTATCTAAAACACAAAAAAACGTAAATGAACCAATGATCACTTACGATAGTGCATGTTTTTACGAAGTGTCCACTTATTATACAATATTTTTTTAAAAGTTGCAAGATAGGTCCTTTGATGATATCGTTTCCCCTACGTAATTTCTGCATTACAAATTAAACAACTTCATCTTACTTAGTATGGACTAATACCTTTCCTATCTTTCAACTATTCTTTATAAAAATTATATTTTAGTTAAATTCCAACTTGAAAAGGAATTATAATAAAGATATTCTATTAAAAAGACGGATTAAATGGGGAGAAGAATAATTATGTCGCAGTATAAATCAATTTGTGTTAAAAGTATGTTTACCTATACTGGAATAAAGAAAAATATCTTTGAAAAATCATTAAACCCTTTAGCTAAGGAAGGGTGGGAATTAATCGAAATTAATAGTTTTAATAACACGTTATTTCTACAAAAGAATGACAACCAATCATATGAATATAAATTAATTCACCTAAGAGAGTTATTTAACTACAACTTTATCTATTATTTTTTATTTAATAGACTCTTAAAAAAAGCTAAGAGAGAACATATTTTTGAAGAAACTTTAAACCCTTTAGCTCAAGAAGGGTGGGAGTTAGTTAAAATTTATAAGCTAGAAAGCCTACTTATTTTAAAAAAAGAGTTATCTAAAAATAATTCCTTAGAATCCTAATATTATAAGGATAGAAACCTAATGTTCTAAATTTCTTTGACTATCTGCATCTTTTTTATCCTCTTATCAGGCTTTAGCGCACACTTATAAAAAATATGATATAATGTTTCAAG
>DKYS01000072.1 GCA_002493395.1 Turicibacter sp. UBA7094
TAAAAGGTTGTAACTACGTTATAGGTATAGATCTATAGATGTAGGCAAAACTTCATTTTATTTGTTTAAATGAATGGAGGAGAAAAAATGGATTGTAAAAAATTAGCAGAAAGAATTCTTGAAAAGGTGGGGGGAAAGGAGAATGTTGAATCGGTTGTTCATTGTATGACAAGGCTTCGCTTTGTTTTAAAAGATGAAAATCGGGCAGATGATGATCAAGTGAAAAAAATCGATGGGGTTATCGGCCTCATGAAGAAAAATGGCCAATATCAAATTATTATTGGTAATGAAGTGGCATCGGTGTATCAGGAGATTTGTACATTAGGTTATTTTAAGGAAAAGACATCAGGTGGTTCAATCAAGAAGAAAAAGCAAAATATTATTTCTGAGATCTTAGACATCATCTCAAGTGTTATGTCCCCAGTTATCCCAGCTATCATTGGGGCAGCAATGATTAAAGTTTTATTAACCGTTTTACCGATGTTAGGGCTATTAAGTAATACAAGTCAAACGTATGAATTGTTATCAGTGATTGGCGATGGGGCTTTCTTCTTTATGCCGGTTTTAATTGGAATGTCGGCGGCTAAACGGTTTGATGCTAATCCTTATTACGCAGTTAGTATTGCATTGATTTTGTTACATCCTAATTTCATCGCTCTTTTAAATGGGGCAAATGAGGCGGGGGAAACGATTAAGTTCTTTAATTTAATTCCAGTGACTTATGCTAATTATGCTTATTCAGTCATTCCGATCATTTTATCTGTTGCAATTTTACCTTATATTGAGCGGCTAGTTGATAAAATAACGCCAAGCATTACAAAGAACTTCTTAAAACCAATGCTTGTCATGTTATTTATAGCACCTATCGTTATGGTTATCGTTGGTCCGCTTGGGGCTATTTTGGGAGATGCCTTATCAACCTTTGTTTACTTTATTCAAGATAAATTAGGATTTATTGCGGTTGGTTTAATAGCGGCGATATTCCCATTTATTGTTATGACGGGAATGCATCATGCCTTTACTCCAATTAAATTAGGCGTTTTAGCCACAACAGGTTTTGAAGGATTTATTTGTATTGCAGAATTCTGTTCGAACATGGCTCAAGGGGCGGCGGCATTAGCTGTAGCTATGAAATCTAAGAATTCTTCTACTAAACAAAATGCAGGTTCCTCAGCCTTTTCAGCCCTAGTGGCAGGAATTACAGAGCCCGCATTATACGGAACAAATCTACGCTTAAAAAGACCACTGATTGGAGCCTGCTTAGGAGGATTGATTGGGGGATTAACAGGTGGCTTCTTCCAAGTAAAATGTTATGGAGTAGCAACACCAGCTATAGTAACCCTTCCACAATATCTTGAAGAGGGAAATCCTCAAAGTCTGATTTATATTTTAATCACATTAGGCGTAACGATTGTTTCAACCTTTGTGATTACTTATGTCATTGGATTTGAGGAACAAGTTGAAGTAAATGATGAGGGGATTTCGCAAGAGGAGTCAATCCTTCCTTTAAATATCGGGGTAAACATCATGAGTCCTTTAGAGGGGCATATGATTGATCTATCCCAAGTAAATGATACTACGTTTTCTAGTGGAGTAATGGGGGATGGTGTTGCGATTATCCCAACAAAAGGCCAAGTTATTGCCCCGTTTGACGGAAAAATAGATGTTTTCTTTAAGACACATCATGCGATTGGGCTAAGAAGTGAAACAGGTGTTGAGTTATTGATTCACGTGGGCTTAGATACTGTAAATTTAGAAGGAAAATATTTCACCCCGTATAAAAAACAAGGAGATTTAATTAAATCAGGTGAGGTTATTTTAGAATTTGATATTGAAAAAATTAAAGAGGCAGGATATGAATTAACGACGCCAATTATTATTACAAATACGCCGCAGTTCATGGACATCATTGCTAAAGAAAAAGACGTTGTAACATTTAAGGATCAAGTATTATCTATTATTTAGTGAGGAGGAAATAAAGATGACAAGTTTTAAAATGCCAAAAGGCTTTTTATGGGGGAGCGCTTCTGCTGCTTATCAAGTGGAAGGGGCGTACTTAGAAGATGGAAAGGGGCTTTCTAACTGGGATCACTTTGTTAGAATTGAGGGAAAGACCTATAAAGGAACAACAGGTGATGTGGCGGTTGATCACTATCACCGATTTAAGGAAGATGTAAGGCTCATGGCAGAAATGGGGCTTAAAACGTATCGTTTTTCAATTTCATGGCCACGTGTTATTCCAACTGGAAATGGGGAAATAAATGAAGCAGGTTTAAAGTTTTATGAAGATTTGATTGACGAGTGTTTAAAATATAATATTGAACCTATGGTTACGATTTTTCATTGGGATCTTCCTCAATCTTTAGTCGATCAATATAATGGATTTGAAGATCGTCGTATTATTGGCGACTTCGTTAACTATGCCAAAATCTTATTTGATCGATTCGGAAATAAAGTGAAGTATTGGATTACCTTGAATGAGCAAAATATCTTTACATCATTAGGGTGGTTAACAGCCATGCATCCACCAGGAAAATTTGATGATGAAAAAACGTTTTATCAAGTCAATCATCATGCATTTATGGCACATGCAAAAACGGTTCTATTATTTAAACAAATGATTCCGGATGGGAAAATCGGCGCGAGTTTTGCTTATAGCCCAAGTTATTCACTCGACTGTAATCCAATGAATGCAATGTCTAAATTGGATTTTGATGATATGAAAAACTTCTGGTGGATGGATATGTATGCTTACGGACGTTATCCAAAATCAACATTTGTTTATTTACAAAAGAAAGGAATTGCTCCACAGTTTGAAGCTGAAGATGAGAAAGTCCTAAAAGATGCTGCCTCAAAAATTGATTTTATGGGAGTCAATTATTATCAAACGAGTGTATGTGAATATAATCCTATTGATGGGGTTACCCCGTATGGAACTTTTAATACAACAGGGATAAAGGGTTCTGGTCAAGTGACGGGACAACCAGGATTATTTAAGAATCCTTCTAATCCTTATTTGAAAACAACAGATTGGGATTGGACAATAGATCCTATGGGGTTACGTTATGGTTTACGAGAAATTACGAGTCGTTATAATTTACCAATTATTATTTCTGAAAATGGATTAGGGGCATTTGATAAAAAAGAAGAGGATGACTCGATTCACGATCCATATCGAATTGCTTTCTTAAAGGCACATATTGAAGAATTAAAAATCGCGATGGCAGAAGGATGCGAAGTTATCGCCTATTGTACCTGGTCATTTACCGATCTATTAAGTTGGTTAAACGGCTACCAAAAGCGTTATGGATTTGTTTATGTCGATCGAGAAGAGGGAGAAGAAGGAGCTAATTTAAACCGGTATAAAAAAGATAGCTATTATTGGTATAAAGAGGTTATTGCATCAAACGGAGAAATTTTATAATCGGAAATTGTAAGACAAGATAATGATACTAGATTGACACTACCTTTTGAGGATAGTGTCTTTTTTGTAATTGACGAATAAAACTAGAGGGAGCCCTTTTTAATAGATAGGCAGTAATGAAAAATCTGACTCTTACACGGTTTGAAAATGAGAGATTAGGTTCTTGAAATAAAGTAGTGGAAACGATGGAAACTATAATTTTTTATGAAGATTTTTATAATCACCTAATAAGAAAAGAGTAAATTTAAAAGGGCTGATTTTAAATAGAAATTTTAATCAGCCCCATTCGATATTCTTTTTTTAAGGGAGGGATAGAAGTTTAAGGTTCATCCCAGAGAATTACTTATTTTAATAAATTCCAGTATAATTAATGATTTTTCGATTTATCTCAAGAAGTCCACTTGTAGGAGAATAAGCATCGGTTGCGTAAACTTTATCATGCCACTCGACGACGTTATCTTCAAGTGTCATCGGAACTAAATAGTAAAGTCCGTCTGATAGCGTTGTTCCATAGCTTAATTCAGT
>DKYS01000005.1 GCA_002493395.1 Turicibacter sp. UBA7094
CCCGCTAATGTTCCATCATCAATTGTGACATTCAAATTGTTAACCGCTGTAAAGTCGCCAAAGCTCTTTGTAATGCCCTCTAATCTTACTTCCATTGAACTAACCTCCAAAAATATGCATCCTTTTACGACTCAACTAATAGGGATACGTTTTTAATTTATTTTTTTGCATTCACTTAGTATTCTAAAGAATAATGGTCGTTTAAGTCAACAAAATTCCCTAAAAAAATAGAGATATTCACCAACCATTGTCGAACTATGCAGATTGTTTTTTTCACTCTCTTACAATTATACCCAATAACGAAATTATTATAATGCACAAATATTTTTTTATTAATTTCTTTAAGATGACTCACACTTTTGCCTAGACATTAATAGACTATCTTAGACCGAGAAATAATATTTCGGCAATAAGGAGGCTATTATGAAAATGTTCAAACGTTTATTTATGTTCTTTACCTTAATGTTTGTGTTTACATGTGTCTTAGCTGGTTGTCAAAAGGAAAATACGAATTTAACCAAAATAAAAGTGGCTGAAGTCACCCACTCCGTCTTTTATGCACCAAGTTATGTTGCGATGAGCGAAGGATTTTTTGAAGAAGAGGGGTTAGAAGTAGAACTTACGAATGCTGGTGGAGCAGATAAAGCAATGGCTGCTTTAATCTCTGGTGAAGTTCAAGTTGGATTTATGGGCCCTGAGGCAACAATCTATGTTTATAATGAAGGGGGGAAAGACATCCCTGTCAACTTCGCTCAACTTACCCAACGGGATGGAAGCTTTTTAGTAGCGAAAAACCCTAATCCTAACTTTACATTTGATGATTTAAAAGGAACTGAAATTATTGGTGGTCGTAAAGGTGGTGTCCCTGAAATGACACTTGAATATGTTCTTAAATCAAAAGGGCTCGATGCTCATCCAGATAATCCAGACGCCGAAGTTAATGTTCGAACAGATATCGCTTTTGATGCTATGGCAGGTGCCTTTACTGGGCTTGATGCTGAATATGTTACTTTATTTGAACCGCTAGCAACCGCGATGGAGAATGAAGGAAAAGGTTATATTGTTGCCTCAATTGGAGAACAAGTTGATAATATTCCATATACATGTTATAGCACTACCACTTCTTATATGAAAGACCACGAAGATCAAATTCAAGCCTTCACAAATGCCATTTATAAAGCACAACAATGGGTAGCGACTCATACAAGTGAGGAAATCGCAACCTCTATTCATGGATTCTTTAGCGATATGGAATATGATGATTTAGTTACTGTTGTCGATCGCTATCAATCAATTGATGCTTGGGCAACAACTCCTATCTTAGAAGAAGATAGCCTTAATAACCTAATGGATGTCATGGAGGAAGCTGGACAACTTGAAGAGCGTGCACCTTACGATGTTATTGTTGATACCAGCTATGCAGAAAACGCCGTTCAATCCATCAACTAATTTATTTACGGAAGAAAGATTTAACCTGGATGTATCTAAGGTTAAATCTTTTTTTCAGGTACAAAACTCCCTATTTTTAATATGATATAGTGTGACATATGCGCAAAATGGAGGTGTCATTATATGTCAAATATCCTAGATATGAATCATATCTATAAAGACTTCTACTCTCTAGATGAGGAGCGTCAAATCCTTAAAGATATTAATTTTTCTGTAAAAGAAGGTGAAATTCTAGTATTACTTGGGCCTTCAGGATGCGGAAAATCGACCATTTTAAACATAATCGCTGGTCTTTTAGAACCGACTTCGGGATCTATTAATACCCATGGAAAAAAAATCGGTTATATGTTTCAAAAAGACCAATTATTTGAATGGCGTACTATTATGAAAAACATTACCCTCGGTCTTGAAATTCAACATAAATTAAATGATGAAGCACAAGATGAAATCAAACGATTATTACAGATTTATGATTTATGGGATTTTAGAAACAACTTTCCAAGAGAGCTTTCTGGTGGGATGAAGCAACGTGCGGCCCTTATCCGTACTCTCGCCCTCAACCCTGATATCCTACTGCTCGATGAATCCTTCTCTGGTCTTGATTTCCAAACACGACTAACTGTTACCGATGATATCTACAAAATAATTAAGAATGAGAATAAGACAGCCATCCTCGTGACACATGATATTTCAGAAGCCATCTCGCTTGCTGATACGGTCGCTATTTTAAGCCATCGCCCCACAACGATTCAAAGCGTTCATCAAATTCATTTAACCATCGATGGTGAAAAAACACCGTTTAATGCTCGAACAGCTCCCGAATTTCAAGATTACTTCGATTTATTCTGGAAGGAGTTGCAAAATGATGAAGAAAGAAACTAAAGGTTCCCCTGGTTATCTTACCTACCTTAAAAATATAAAAAAAGAATCCCGTCATATTTTATGGATTCAGCTCTTATCTTGCGTGATTTTTTTAATCTTTTGGGAAGTCGCGGCAACCCTTGGATGGATTGACGACTTCTTCGTTAGTAAGCCGTCTGCTATTTGGACATTACTCATAAAATATATTGAGAATGGTGAAATTTTTCGACATGTAGGAATTTCCCTCTTAGAAACGTTAGCCGGTTTAGCCATCGGAACCATTGGCGGTTTGTTTATCGCGATCTGTCTATGGTGGTCTGATAAATTAGCTAGAATCTTTGATCCTTTCCTCGTTGTTCTCAATGCCCTTCCTAAAACAGCTCTAGCCCCTATCTTAATTGTTTGGGTCGGTGCAAGTATGAAAGGAATTATTGTGATTGCTGTCATTACGTCTATTACGGTTACTATCATGTCCGCCTACAGTTATTTCATCACGGTAGACCCTGATAAAATAAAACTCATGCAAAGTTTCGGGGCCACGAAATGGCAAATACTAACAAAACTTGTTTTACCTGCTAATGGAATTAATATGATTAACCTCCTCAAAATTAATATTGGGATGACCTGGGTTGGTGTTATCGTCGGAGAATTTATCGCTTCTAAAGCAGGAATCGGTTATTTAATCGTCTATGGAGGACAAGTGTTCAAATTAAACGTTGTCATGATGGGAGTCTTTGTTTTAGCTATCTTCACGCTTATTATGTATCAAGGGGTTAATCTCCTAGAAATTTATTTAAGAAAAAAACAAAGTGCTAAAAAATAAGTTATCCACAAAAGAAAATGAGAGGGAGAATAAAATTCTCCCTCTCATTTTTAATGATAAGCACTTAATTTCTTGATATTAGTATCCGTACCGAATGTTGATAAATTATATAGAAACAATGCCTGATTAAAATCGTTCTCCCTTATGTAATCATAGGGATTTAAATTAAAGTACCGTAAATCAATTAGATGGATTTCCTCAAAATGCATGGCTAAAAACGGTGCAAAATTGTGTGCATAAGAATCCTTAAATATCACTAACTTTTTCCCATTGTGAATACTACTTTT
>DKYS01000037.1 GCA_002493395.1 Turicibacter sp. UBA7094
GCAACTGAAGTTGGCTTTCCATCTTTAAAATCCATGACGATTGAAGCAACGTCTGTTGAAGCTCCAGTTGGATCAACTAAACGGTTATAAGTGACCGTTCCAGTGTAAGTTCCTGTTGTTTGTTCTGTTTTTGGTGCTTCAGTGCTTGGTGCGTCCGCTTCATTTGAACAAGCCCCTAAAAATAAAACGGCTGAAGCTAATGCAATTAAAAGTNNCATTGTAATGCGCCTTCTTCTTTGCTCATAACGTATGCACCGCTAGCTGCTAATTCCTTTTTTGATGCTCCGTCTGTTAAAACATCAATCGCAACTGAAGTTGGTTTTCCATCTTTAAAATCCATAACGATTGAAGCCACGTCTGTTGAAGCTCCTGTTGGATCAACTAAACGGTTATAAGTTACCGTTCCAGTGTAAGTTCCTGTTGTTTGTTCTGTTGTTGGTGCTTCAGTTTTTGGTGCGTCTGCTTCATTCGAGCAAGCCCCTAAAAATAAAACAGCTGAAGCTAATGCAATTAAAAGTTTTCCTTTTAACATGTGTTTGTACCCCCTACGGTTCAAAGTTTATCTCTAAAAGACAAGCTATATTCTAACAATAAACCTCTTTCATATCAAGGCTTTTTTGTGCTATTTTTAACAAAAGGGTAAAAAAATGAATAAAGTTAGAGTAAAAGGGAATAAAGAAAAAGAGGACTTTCTAAAAGAAAGAAGGAAGAGAATAAGAATTTTGGAGAAAAAAATCGAAAATAAGGATATTCCTTTTTGGTGATAATATGGAATCGATTACAGTCAGGATTTAGTAGGTTGAATGACCGAGGCTATGATAAAATATTGCTTGTGAAGAAAAAGTAGATTGCTTATATAGGGGGATGGCATAAATGACGGAAGTAGCACGTAAATGGTGGAAGGAAGGAGTAGGTTATCAAATCTATCCGAAAAGTTTTTGCGATAGTAATGGGGATGGAATTGGTGATTTACAAGGGATTATTAGTAAATTAGACTATTTAGCTCATCTAGGGATTAATATTATTTGGTTATGTCCGGTTTATCAATCACCAATGGATGATAATGGATATGACGTTTCAGATTATTATCAAATTGCGAAAGAATTTGGAACGATTGAAGATTTTAAAATTTTATTGGCAGAGGCTAAAAAACGCGGAATCAAAATTGTTATGGACCTTGTTTTAAATCATACGAGTGATGAGCATCCTTGGTTCGTCGAGGCACGTCAATCAGTAGACAGTCCATACCGCGATTATTATATTTGGCAAAAAGGTAAAACAGATGAGTGGGGGAATGAAACAGAGCCAACAAACTGGGCTTCATTCTTTACGCCATCATGTTGGGAAAAAGACGAGCAAACGAATGAATATTACATGCATATCTTCTCTCGAAAAATGCCAGATTTAAATTGGACAAATGACAAGATGCGTGAATCATTATACGAAATGGTGAAATGGTGGTTAGAATTAGGAATTGATGGATTCCGTGTCGATGCCGTGGCCCATTTAGATCGTGACTTCTCATTTACGGATTCACACATGCATAGCCATGGAAAATATAAAGAAGATTGGTCAAAATTCTCGAATATGCCACGTGTGCATACGTATTTAAAAGAACTGAATGAAAAAGTATTATCACAATATGACATTTTTACCGTTGGTGAAGTAGGTGGAGGCGCAGATGTCAATGAGGCGCTGAAATACGCAGCTTACGATTCACAAGAGTTAGACATGGTGTTTACGTTTGACCACTGTTGGGCAAATAACGGGTATGATTCGTTAAGAGAAACATGGACGAATCGAGTAAATTTATTAGATCTAAAACAAGTCTTTAAAAAATGGCAATCAGGGTTATACAACCGTGCTTGGAATCCACTTTATTGGTTAAATCATGACCATCCACGTGTTATGTCACAATACGGAGAACCGACGCATTATCATAAAGAATCAGGAAAAATGTTAGCGACTTCTTTATTAATGATGTGGGGAACGCCATTTATTTATAATGGAGAAGAAATCGGGATGACGAATGCTGATCATTTAACATTCGATGATTATCATGATGTGTCAACGATTGAAAAAATTAAAAAATTATCAGACGAAGGGCATCCAAAAGAACTTATTGAACGTTACATTAAAGTGACTTCTCGTGATAATGCAAGAACACCAATGCAATGGGATCAAACAGAAAATGGTGGATTTACAACAGGAACGCCATGGATGAAAGTGAATCCAAATTATCAAACAATTAACGTGGCTTCTCAGTTAGAAGACGAAGATTCACTCTTTAATCACTACCGTCGTCTCATTGAGTTAAGACGTTTTAGTGAGTATAAAGATGTGATTGTGTACGGAGATTATTCTTTAGTGAGTGAGCATCATCCATCTGTTTATGCTTACATGAGAACATATGAAGGACGTCGTTTATTAATCGTGTCAAACTTCTTTGAAAAACCAACCACGATTTGTTTACCAGATTTAGCAGCGAAAGCATTAGTGATTTCAAACTATAAAGATTCATCGATGAATTTATCATGCTTAGAATTAAGAGCATACGAATCGATTGTTTTTGAATTAGCATAATTTAAATTGAAAAATACAGTATCAACCCACTCTGACTTGATACTGTATTTTTTTATGATATTTTTCGGTATAATAAGAGGTGTGGGATAAAAGGGCCGTTAGACAGGTTAGATAAAGGAGTTCATATGAATCAGATGTTACAGTTAGTATTGGTGATGGTTGTTTTTTTTCTACTGATGCGGCAATATAAAAAATCGCCGCAACCGCATGTGTTGGTGACCTTAATGGCGTTGGCACTTATTGCCGTTTGTCGAGGAATCGTTCCGATGATTCCGAGTCAAACGATTAAAACCTTGATTGTTTTATTGGCGGTGATCGGTTGCGTCTTTAGTTATTGGTTGATTGCTCGACATGAGCGGGAACGTTAAAAGGTTTTAGTCCGTGGTGACTAAAACCTTTTTTCTTTGTCGTAAAGTAAAAACTTAACGTTAACGGATGTCATATAGTAATAGGGGAGAAATTTTTTCTCTCTCATTTATCGTGCTTTAAAATACGGGGCATGATCTGCTTTTTTTTAGTCGCGGCCTTGTTGCAAGAATGCTTGTTCTTTGTTTAAATCATGAGAATTAAAAGAGGAAGTAGGCGGTTGTCTCTTCTTTTTAAGGGCTTGTTGAATAAGATAGAGTAGGCAGGAATTGTAGCTATTTTAAAGTAGGATAAGAAGCTAGGAAATCGCTGATTTGAGGTGAAACAATGGTTAATCGAGGTAAAGATGGCTGGAATAAAGGCATGTTACAAAAAGAAAAAACGTCTTCCACTAGTACGCGTCGTGCGAAAAAAACGCCACTTCAACAATTTGATGTTGCGGCTTTCTTCGAGGAAAATTTGTTTGATATTATCGACTTAGAAGAAAATCGTTCAGGTGTCAAAGAGTTTGAGGATGCCGTTAAGAAGGACGAATAATGGAGCTCCCTCGACTTGTTCAAAGTAAAGATATCCATCGAGGGAAAATCTTTTATGTTGCCTTACCGTATACGCAGGGAAGACCGTTTCGGTTTGTTGAGAAGGACGGCCAATACGAGGATTTGTATCGTATTATTGAGCGACCAGATGGATTTAAGGGGGTTTTTGAGCCTGAGACCGGGAAGCGCCGTTCGGAAAATCTTGAAGTTGTAACAGGTATTAAATTGCGCCCATGTATCGTCATTCAAAAAGACCAATATAACCATAATGAGAAGTATCCATTTGTTGTCGTGTTACCCATTGCGACATTAACGAAGGAACATAAACAGCGCCCAATTTTTAAACGACTAATTGAGTATAATGATTTGGATCAATTCTATTATCTTGGAAATGATTGTTATATTACAGTCAATGATCCGAAACGGGTGTATAAAAATACGCTCTTTTACGTCGAAGGCCGTTTAAAAATTGAGGAAAGTGACATCGACATGGATGAGTTGATGATGCGCTTTGCGGAATGCTTAGCTGTCAAAAAAATACGTTCGGAATAGGTGAGGGATACTTCGAAAAAGGATGCTGTGTGCATCCTTTTTTTGTCTGTTAAAAAAAGTCGAATATTTGCTTAAAATAGTTTGCATTCGATTCAGAATGTGATAAATTAGTTATGCAAGATTGAATTAACCCTATCATTTCATTAGCAGTTAAAAAATTTTAATGAAGTGGTGGAGATGATGAGAATAGAGGGGCCGAATAAAAGATGACAGCTAAGAAAGTTTATCAACAACCAGATATAAAAAAACTCGTTGAAAAAGTAAAGATGTTAAGTCCGTTTGAATTAAAAGATGAATTTATTAAAATGGCGAAAAAATCAAGGGAATTAGGAGCTCATAAAATTTTAAATGCTGGTCGTGGAAATCCAAACTGGACGGCAGCAACACCAAGACAAGCCTTTTTTACCTTAGGACAATTTGCGGTGCTTGAATCTCAATTAACATGGTGTGAAGGAGATTTAGCAGGGATGCCACAAAAAGAAGGGTCATATGAACGTTTTTTAGCGTACCTTGCTAAACATAACGATGAGTATGGGATGGATTTATTAAAACAAGTGGTTGAGTATGGTATTGAGGTTCACAACTTTGACCCGGATGAATGGGTATTTGAATTAGTCGATGGAATTATTGGGGATAATTATCCGGTGCCTGATCGAATGCTTGTGAAAACGGAACGTGTCGTTAAAGATTATTTAATAAAAGAAATGGGAGGAGACCCAAAAACGTCAACTCATGACCTATTTGCTGTTGAAGGGGGAACAGCGGCGATGTGTTACATTATTGATTCGCTGAAGGCAAATTATTTATTAAAGCCGAAAGATAAAATCGCCCTATTTGTTCCAATTTTTACTCCTTATCTTGAAATTGCAACGTTACCATGTAATGAGTTCGAAACGGTATTTATTCACGCCTCAGCGGTGAATGAAGAAGGTGTGCCGACTTGGCAATATCCGAAAGAAGAGTTAGATAAATTAAAAGATACAAGTATTAAATTAGCGTTTGTCGTGAATCCAAGTAATCCTCCAGCGGTGGCGATGGATGATGAGACACTGGCCTATTTAAAAGAAATTGTGACTGAGCATCATCAAAAGCTAATGATTGTGACTGATGACGTTTATGGAACATTTTGCGATGGATTTAAGTCATTAATGGTGACGATGCCGTATCATACGTTAGGTGTTTATTCTTATTCCAAATATTTTGGGGTCACGGGATGGCGCCTCGGTCTAATTGCGTTAGCAAAAGACAATGTTTATAATGAATTAATTCAAGCGTTAGATAAAGAAGAACAGGCGAAATTAATTGAACGCTATGAAGCTTTGACAACAAAGCCAACGTCTTTAACTTTTATTGATCGTTTAGTGGCAGATAGTCGTCAAGTGGCTCTAAACCATACTTCAGGATTATCAACACCACAGCAAGTTCAAATGGCTATTTTTTCAGTCTTTGCTCTTTTAGATGAGAAAAATCGTTATAAGGAGCAAACAAAGGCCATTTGTCGTCGTCGAGAAGAACTGATTTATCAGGAGTTAAAAGGTTATCCTTATTTAGAAAATGAATTAAATACGGCGTATTATAACAAGTATGATTTACTCGTTTGGGCAAAATTAAAGTACGGAGAATCGTTTGCGACGTATTTACAAAATGAAAGAAGTGCCCTTGAATTTTTGTTTGATTTATCACGTCGTTACGGAATTGTTTTATTAAATGGAAGTGGCTTTGAAGGACCGGCTTGGTCGATTCGGGTATCCCTTGCGAATTTAAATGACGTCGATTACATTAAAATTGGGAAAGCCATTAATGAGTTGTTTGAAGAATACGCAAACGATTGGAAAAATGGTCAACAATAAGCCCATGAAAGAGGAAAAACTCTCCATTTACTTGAAAATGTGAGAGTTTTCTTTGTATTCGGTATATAATAGAAGAAAGATTGGAGGAAATACGATGTCAAAGGTGAAAACAAATGCAATGAGATTACTTGATCGACAGAAGATGGCTTATGAGGTGTTGACGTATGAGGTTAAAGATGGAGCGATTGACGGGGTGTCGGTGGCTACTAAAATTAATCGACCAGTGGAGGAAGTTTTTAAAACGTTGGTCACAAGGGGAGCGAGTAAAGAAATTTATGTTTTTGTGATTCCAGTCTCCAAAGAGCTTGATTTAAAAAAAGCGGCTAAAAGTGTGAAGGAGAAAAAGATTGAATTAATCGCCGTGAACGAAATCAATAAATTGACGGGATACATTCGTGGAGGATGCTCACCGATCGGAATGAAAAAACGTTATCAGACAGTCATTGATCAAAGTGCGAAGGAACGTCCGACGTTTATTGTAAGTGGTGGAAAAATCGGGCTTCAATTAGAACTGAATCCTAAAGATTTGAGCCAATTATTAGATGTCTGCTTCCTTGATGTGACGTTAGAGGATTAACAGATGGGGTGGGTTCTCTTATTAGCAAGTAATCTTTTAGGTTATGGATTAATGGCCATCGATAAGAAACGCGCACGCCGTGGGGAATGGAGAATTAGTGAGCGGTCTTTATTTTTATGTGCGACTTGTTTTGGAAGTTTTGGTGTCTATGCGGGGATGCACATGTTTCGTCATAAGACAAAGCACCGGTCTTTTCAAATAGGAATTCCTTTTTTGATGACGATTCAAGTCTGGATGATTTTAAAACTTTATACAAAGGCTCTACTCGGATAACTGATTATTTTTTCTATTCGGGGTCATGCCATTTTTCTCTTTGCATATAATAAGGTAAGGTGCAAGAAGGGATGTGAGGGGGATGGTGAAGGATCTAGAGAAAATTCGTCATCAACGTCGAGGGTTTGTTCGTGTGAAGTTATTAATTGAGTATTTAGATCAACTGGCCGAACTGAAACGACTTGAACTTGGAACGTATGAGGCAAGCGATGGGGCGTTAGTGAATTATGTCGTGGTTGCGAAAGGTTGGAACCAGCTCGGGTCGTATATTCAATTGTTATATGTTCCTCGTTCATACGGTAAGCGATATCGTTTTTTACTCGGTGAAGTGGATGCGAACATTGATGAATACGAGCAGTTTGACTGTGTCCTTTCGGAGGCGATTCCAATGACGGAAACGTTGATTGATTATATTGTGGATAAAAGTCAACATTTATCATAAGGAAACGACTAAAAGGCATCTTTTAAAAGATGCTTTTTAATCGTTAGCCGAGTGACAGTAAAAAATAGATACAGGAATGAGGAAGAAAAGATGAATGTCGATGGCGTTGGTTTTTATAGTTGTTTGTTTTTAGCGGTTTTCTTTATTGGGCTCGCTCTTCTTCTGGCTCTCCTCGGGGAAAAAGGCGCGAGGTTGATTAGTGGATTTAATACGTTGCCAAAAGCTAAGCAGGCTTTGTACGATCAACAGAAGTTAGTGCGCGATCAGTGTCGTCTCTTAGTGATTTGGGCCATCGTTTTAGGTGGAGGCGCTCTTTTATCGTTCTTTATTTCCCAATTTTTCGGGGTGGCGGCCCTTATTCTTTGGTTGTTTTTATCCTTGAAAGAAATTCATTGGGATGCGAATACAGCGTTTGAAAAATATAAAAAATCACCCGAAGATCGCAAGAACGGATAGAAAAAAATAAAAGTGGAGGGCCACTTTTATTTTTTTGTCTCTGTTGTTACATCTAAATTTCTGCCCTCATAGCTTCCACTTCTTCTAAAGATAATCCAGTTGTTTCTACGATAAAGTCATTATCTAAACCTTTTTGAATTAAATTTTTAGCAATTTCAATTTTCTCTTTTTTCGCCCCTTGTTCTAATCCCTGTTCTAATCCTTGTTCTAGTCCC
>DKYS01000079.1:0-203 GCA_002493395.1 Turicibacter sp. UBA7094
TTTTAAATGTAGGCATGAGTCTCGTTATAAATAAAGAGTAGCTATCTTTCTGTTTCACAGCTAAGAAGTAGAATGCTTATCTATTTATATATAGTATGGCGATTTTAAACGGCTCTATTGATAAGTATGGATTAATTTTATTAAGTAGGACTTTTTATTAGATAATTTAATAAAGGAATATAAAGGAAATATAATGAAGATGG
>DKYS01000079.1:447-5897 GCA_002493395.1 Turicibacter sp. UBA7094
ATAAAGGAAATATAATGAAGATGCCTTCAAACAGTTTGAAAAATAGATGAATAAGCTGAATAAAAAATGTAAAATACCAAATAATAATAAAAGAGTATAAAAAAGAGAGATAATTTTCATGAAAGGGTATAGCAAAGGTCGAAAAATGTTGAATTATCTTGACTTTTTTTTACGGTATTAAGTAAAATAGTTCAAGTAGGAGGTATGAAAAAAGTATGAATTAAGCTTCATATTTATTAATTTATATTCATTAATGGTTATGAAATTTAATTCATAACGTCTTTTTACTAATGCCTATTTGAGTATAGATATTTTATCAAATTAAGGGTGTGAGACTTTTGGAAAATACGAATTTTCTACCAGCAATTATTATTTTCCTTGTTGCGTATGGAATCATTATTTCTGAAAAATTAAACCGCACAGTTGTTGCCTTACTGGGAGCAGTTGCGATGGTTGTATTCCATATTTTATCGCAAGAAGAAGCTTTTCATGTCATTGACTTTAACACAATCGGGTTATTAGTCGGAATGATGACTATCGTAAATATATTGAAAAGAACAGGAATTTTCCAATATATTGCGATTAAAACTGCTAAATTGTCAAAGGGTAGTCCTTGGAAAATTATGCTTTATTTCGCAGTTGTTACAGCTGTTGCCTCGGCACTACTTGATAATGTTACGACAATTTTGTTAATTGCTCCGGTAACATTTGTTATTACAGAGACATTAGGATTAAGTCCGGTTCCGTTTTTAATTACTGAAGTATTAACAGCTAACATCGGTGGAACGGCGACATTAATCGGAGATCCACCTAACATCATGATTGGTGGAGCAACTAACCTTTCTTTCATGGATTTCCTTATTAATTTAGGTCCAGTTGTAGCTATTATCTTCGTTGTTGTTTTAATTTTATTGAAATTTATTTATGGATCACAATTAAAAATTAGTGAGGAAAATAAAGCGAAAATTTCAGAATTTGATGAATCAAAAACAATTACTGATCCTGTTTTACTTAAAAAGAGTGGAATTGTATTATTAGCTACTATTATTGGATTTGCGATTCACCAAGCATTTGGACTTGAGTCAGCAACAGTTGCTTTATTAGGAGCGGCGATTTTATTACTTATCGGTAAAGTAGACGTAGAAGAAATTTTAACTGAAGTTGAATGGCCAACTATCTTCTTCTTTATGGGATTATTTATCATGGTCGGTGCATTAGAAGAAATTGGAGTTATTGAAGTTTTAGCAAATCAATTACTAACTTTAACTCACAATGATCCATTTATTACAACGATGTTAATTCTATGGGTATCTGCCATTGCTTCTGCATTCTTAGATAATATCCCATTTGTTGCAACGATGATTCCATTAATTCATAGTATTGGAGCTAGTGGAATGGACACAACAGCACTTTGGTGGGCACTTGCATTAGGGGCTTGTCTTGGTGGAAATGGTAGTGTTGTTGGAGCAACGGCTAACGTTATTGTCAGCGGAATGTTACATAAAAAAGGTTATAAATTAACATTTGGTGATTTCCTAAAAATTGGTTTCCCAATAATGCTTGTTTCAGTCGTAATTTCGATGATTTATTTAATTATCTTTTATGTATAATTAAAGTGGATCTTTAAAATTAGAAATGGGATGTTGAACCAGAAAGGAAGTTAAACGATGGCAAATCGAAATTATTATGCTAATGCTTCTAGCTTTACGAATGCTAACATATTAGATATGGAAGCTGAGCAACACGAAATGAAGTTACGTCAAATGGGAGGAGAAGTTCTCCAATTAAATTCAAGATGTTGTTATGTAAGATTTATGGTGGGGGATTTTAGATTATCTTACGTGTATAACATTAATCGCTCGAATCATTATTTCCTAGAACGCCTTAAACCTTATCCTCTTCCATTAAACGAATACGAAAGTGAAGAAGATGTGGTGGAAATGATTCGTCGCGATTTAGAACATTTCGAAAATGCAGCGAAGAGTAAAAATATTAATTCTTTCCTTAAGGTGAATCAAGAGTTAAACA
This sequence comes from Turicibacter sp. UBA7094, assembly GCA_002493395.1. Taxonomy (GTDB): domain Bacteria; phylum Bacillota_I; class Bacilli_A; order MOL361; family Turicibacteraceae; genus Turicibacter. Next base: position 2,476 of record DKYS01000079.1, read on the forward strand.
AAACGGCAAAAGCCTTTGAAGATTTGTTCTTGTATCACAATGTAGAAACATTCCATACAGAAACAATCTTAAAAAAATTAGATGAAATCAAAGATGAAATTCGTAAAACAGTAGATGATTCTGATCGTCTATTCAAAGAAGAGGAACCTAGTTCATTAATTCAATTCTTAGATAATTCATCAAAATAGAAAAAAAGTCGTAAAGCACTTGCTTTACGACTTTTTCTTATTCATGACCTTTTTGACTTCTTTTGCGAGATAGCAAAGCGCCATCACATTAATGATTGCGGTTAAAGCGACACCGACATCTACAAGAGACCAAATGAGTGACGCAGATCCGACAGATGAAACTAAAATAACAACTAAGACGATTATTCGAACAATGGTTAAAATCTTTTCATTTTTCCATAAAAACTTAACGTTACACTCTCCATAAAAGTATCCTGTTAAGATGGTGCTAAAGGCAAAAAAGAAAATGGAGATGGAGAGCACAATTCCCCCAATTGGACCAAATAGTTGAATGAGAGCATACTGAGTTAGTTCAATTCCATTACTGTAAAGACTTCCGACCTCTGTTGCATTAGTGACCATAATCAGAAAGGCAGTAATGGTGCAGATGAATAAAGTTGTTATGTAGACCCCAAAAGATTGAATATATCCTTGATCGGTTGGCGAATCACTATTAGTTATCGCTGCTGCATGCGCACCCGATCCCATTCCTGCCTCGTTAGAGAAAACTCCTCGCTTGATGCCCGTAATAATTGTATACATCACAGTCCCTCCGATTAGAGGTGAGGGGCGAAAAGCATCTTCAAAAATGGTGATGAAAAAAGTTGGAACATAATCTAAATGAGTAATCATGACGATAAGTCCCATCCCAATATAAAATAAAGCCATAATGGGAACAATTTTTGAAGTCATGTTGGCAATAGTTGAAGCTCCCCCGAAAATAATCATTGAAGTAATTAAGCTTAAACCAACGCCTGTTAATAAAGGAGGGATAGATAAAACGTCCCGGAATGAAGTAGCAATCGTATTTGCCTGAATAGCGCTGAATCCAAAGGTGTAGGTTAAAACGATAATAAACGCATAAATGATAGCAAATCCCTTTTGATGCATCCCATATTTAATATAATAGGCGGGTCCTCCAACATAAAGATCACCGTCTCTTTTTTTGTAAAGTTGGGCAAGTGTGCTTTCTACGAAAGAAGAGGCTGAAGTTATTAAGGCGCTAACCCACATCCAGAATACGCTCCCAGGGCCACCGATGTAAATTCCTAGAGCAACACCTGCTAATGAACCAACACCGACACGCGCAGCAAGAGCCATGGTGAAGGATTGAAAGGAAGAGACGTTGCTTTGCGGATTTTTTTTAGTTAGGCACTGAATCATTTTCCTAAATTTAAATTGCGCCCCTTTGAAGTAAAAAGTAAAGATAAGACTAATAAGCATTAGAGTTGGAATGGCAAAATAAGACCAAAGGATATGTTCAAAATTTTTGACGATTTCTGTCATAATAAGTCCCCCATCACTGTTTCATAGTTAGTATCTAGTGTATGATGATAGGAAGGGATTATGATAAAAAGACAAAAAAGAGATATCTTTAGACGATATCTCTTTTTTGTTTTAATTATTTTAATGTTGAGACTCTAAATATTTTGCGATAGTACGAACCATGACTCCTGTTCCGCCTTTTGGTCCTAAGTCATACGCTGCTTTTGCTTCTGCAGTCCCTGCAATATCTAAGTGAATCCAAGGTGTATCACCGACAAATTCTTTGAGGAAGGCTGCCGCCATAATGGCACCTGGTTTTCCAAGTGGAGCGTTGTTTAAATCCGCTACGTCACTATTTCGAATTGATTTTTGATCGCGAGGATGGAGTGGCATTTGCCAAATATATTCATCTGTTTGGTTAGCCGCCTTTTGGAATTCATCTAAAAAGGCCTGGTCATTCGTGAAAGCACCTGTGACGTCTGATCCGAGAGCAACGATGATGGCTCCAGTTAAGGTAGCTAAATCAATAATTTTAGTAGCGCCTAATTGTTTAGCAAAGGTTAAAGCATCGGCTAATACTAAGCGACCCTCGGCATCGGTATTTGTAACTTCAACAGTTTTTCCATTCATAGTTGTAAGAATATCTCCCGGTTTCATCGCCTGAGCGCTAATCACATTATCAGTTGCCGGAATGACAAGGAGTAAATTAACAGGTAATTTAAGACGAACAGCAACTTGGAAGGCACCAAAAGCAGAGGCTGCTCCTCCCATATCCCCTTTCATTCCATCCATACTTGCTCGAGGTTTTAAGCAGTATCCACCCGTATCGAAGGTAATACCTTTTCCGACTAATGCTGTTACTTCGTCCAATTGAGGGTTTCCTTCATATTTTGCAACGATTAATTTTGGTGGTTCGGTTGATCCTTGATTTACTCCTAAAATTCCACCCATTCCTAACTGTTTCATTTCTTCTTTTTCTAGCACTTGGACCTCTAATTGATGGTCATGTGAAAATTTTGTAATATGATTAGCTAAGTCTGTTGCCGTTAATTTATTATTTGGCTGATTAAATAATTGTCGGGCATCATTTGTCGCCTCTGCGTAGATGACTCCGCGAGTTAAATCATTAGTTACATCTGTTTTTGAATAAATAGAGAAGGTAACAGGCTCAGAATGATCGTGCTCAGTTTTATAACAGTCAAATTTGTAAGTAGCTAAAGTCACGGCTTCAGCACAGAGCGTAGCTAATTCATGAATAGATGTTGTTGGAGATTGGAAAGTCTCGAGTAAAAGAGTTGAATTACTCGTTATCGATTTTGTGATTTTTCCAATTGCTTCCTTACATTTTTCAGAGGTAAATTCTGAAGATTTACCTAATCCAATAAAGTAAATCTTTTTAACTTTTAGTTTGTCTAACGGATAAAACGGCGTTACAGTTTTAAACTTTGTGGAGATGATACCTTCGTTTAAAGAGTCTAGTAATTTGTTATTTAATAAATAATCTAATTGAAAAATATCCTGATGTGAGAAATCAGAGAAAATTCCTATAATCAGAGGATTTACCTCGGTTTCTAGATTTAAATTTGATTTAAATTGAATCATAGATCTCACCCTTTCCTTTTTCAATATTATATACTATATTTCAAATTTCGACAGTGTTTTATTATTATTTTTTCCATTTTTATGAGGAATATAACCATTAAAAAACTAATTTATGTCATTGAATCAGTTTTAGTGTAGTGCTGAGAAATAGTGAAAAATATAATAGATACAATTAAAATTTTGAATGTTAAGTTTTTATAAATAAGACAATACGATTGTTTTATTAACTAAAATTGAAGACTTAAAGTTTTAATTCGAATGAATGGATATTTTGATTGCATAAGAAAAAGCACCTTCGTGATAAACACAAAGGTACTATAGTAGAGA
>DKYS01000079.1:6218-12933 GCA_002493395.1 Turicibacter sp. UBA7094
AACAGGAACAACGGCCCCTTTATAAGTTTCTTTAATAAAATCTTGAATTTCTTCTGAGTGTAAAGCGTCGATTAATTCTTTAACGGCCTCGTTATCTTCATTTCCTTCTTTCACTGCAATAATATTTACGTAAGGTGATTGGCTATCTTCTAACACAATAGCGTCCTCCATTGGATTTAGGCCTCCATCTAATGCATAGTTGGTATTGATTAAAACGGCATCTCCTTCATTTTGTTCATAAACAGTGACTAATAAACCGGGATCGATGTCTGTTTTGAAATTTAGATTTTTAGGATTTTCGATAATATCATCGACTGTTGCTGTTGTTGAGTCGACCTCCGGATTTAATTTAATAAGACCATTTTGTTGTAATAAGGTTAACATACGTCCGTGATCGGCAACAGAATTACTCATGATAATAGTTGCTCCATCAGGTAATTGATCTAAAGAAGTGTAATTTTTAGAGTAAATTCCAATCGGCTCAATATGGATTCCTCCGACATTAACCAGATGAGTGCCATGTTCTTCATTAAATGTCTCTAAATAAGGAATGTGTTGGAAGTAATTCGCGTCTAACTCTTCATCTTCGACACTTGTATTTGGTAAAACGTAGTCCTGAAAGACGGTGACTTCTAAATCAATTCCTTTTTCCTTTAAAATGGGTTGAACCTGTTCTAAAATTTCTGCATGCGGAACGGCTGATGCACCGACCGAGAGCGTTGTAGATTCTGTATTTTTTTGTCCACAACCAACGAGTGAAATAGCGGCTACGAAACCACATAAACCTAATTTTAGTTTTTTCATCTAAAATTCCCCCTCTAAAATTTTTATATTTAAATCTTAATCGTCGATTAAGTATTTAACAATGTAGTATGTTTTTTAACGTTTATCGATTTGATGAGACCAAAAGTCCCCAATCCATTGAATCACAAAAACAATGAATAAGATAATAATCGTTGCAACAACAACGATGTCAAAACGGTGACGTTGGAAGCCTTCTAGATAAGCGAGATTTCCAAGACCACCAGCTCCGATAACGCCTGCCATTGCCGTATATCCAACAAGTGAGATAGTCGTAACAGTAATTCCGGATATTAGGGCAGGTAAACTTTCAGGAATAAGAACTTTTCTAATGATAGTTCCTATAGAAGCTCCCATAGAAAGGGAGGCCTCGATGACGCCCTTATCAATTTCACGGAAGGCTATTTCTACGAGACGACCGTAAAAAGGGGCACTTCCAATAATGAGAGCAGGGAGAGCCGCATTAGGACCAAGCATCGTTCCCATGAGTAGTTTAGTGAAATCTAATAAAAGGATGATTAGAATAACGAATGGAATTGAACGAAAGATGTTGACGAATGCTGAAAATAGACGATGAATCCATTTATTTTCTAAAAGTTGTCCGGGACTTGTTAAGAATAAGATAAGCCCAAGAAGAAGTCCCAATATAAAACTAAAAAATGCGGCAATTAGTGTCATATATAATGTTTCAATCGTAGCAGATAACATCCTCTCCCAATTGACATGGGGTAACAGTGATAAAATCATTAAGAAATCACCTCAATTTCTACACCTTCTTGTGTTAAATAGTTAAGCGCGGCATTAATTTCACTTCCAGTTAAATGAATATATAAGTCGCCATAACCTCCCTCTTGGGTGTGAAGGATTTTTCCTTGAATAATATTAATCTCAACTTTGAAATTTCGGATGACATTAGTGATAAATGGTTGTTCTGCTTTTTCCTTTAAAAATTTGAGTAAGACGACTTTTCCATCTGGAAATTCCTGCGCGAGGTGACGGGCTACTTTAAGAGAGTTGTCTTCTCGTGCAAGTTGTTTTACAAATCGCTTTGTAACAGGGTGTTTTGGTGAAGAGAAAATATCCAATACTTCCCCTTGTTCAACAATATTTCCGCTTTCCATGATTGCAACGCGATGGCAAATCTTATGAATGACGTGCATTTCATGAGTAATGAGAACAAGAGTTAACTGATATTTTTTATTAATTTGTACGAGGAGGTCTAAAATTTCGTCCGTTGTTTGAGGATCAAGTGCCGATGTTGCCTCGTCGCAAAGTAAAACACGTGGATTATTTGCTAATGCCCTGGCGATCCCAACCCTTTGTTTTTGGCCACCGCTTAGTTGATTTGGATAGGCATGTTCCTTACCAGTCAATCCAACTAATTCGATGAGTTCGGTTACTCGCTCTTGGATTTTTGCCTTTTTTACACCAGCAATTTCTAATGAAAAGGCGATGTTTTCAAAGACTGTTCGCGACCAAAGTAGGTTGAAATGTTGAAATACCATTCCGATTTCTTGGCGAGCGAGTCGTAATTCTTTTTGTGATATCTTAGTTAAATCCTGCCCATCTATCATAACGGTTCCGCTTGTCGGGCGTTCTAATAAATTGAGCATCCGAATTAACGTACTTTTTCCCGCTCCACTATAACCAATAATGCCGAAAATTTCCCCTTTTTTAATCGATAAATCAACCTGATTCACGGCAGTAATCGTAGTATGATCAGCTTTAAAGACTTTCTGGACTTTATTTAAAATAATCATATGCTCTCCCCCTTTTTCTGACGTTATAAATTTTTAACGGATACGAGATTAAGAGAAATAGTTACCTTAATTCGATAAAACATATTATTTATTTTAAATGTAATTTTTATGAAGTCAAGGAATAATGTGGTAATAAAAAGATGAAAACGTTAAAAATGATTTTTTATGAATATATTCGAGGGTGCTTAGGTATGATGTAAAGATAAATTTAAACTAAAATTGGGGTGAAAATCGTTGAACAGCTATTTAGTAATTGTCATGGTTATGTCTATTGCGTTAGCAATGGATGCCTTTGCAGTATCAGTAACGCTTGGAATGGATGGGAAAGCTCATAGGATTAGTGAACGTCTAAAAATAGCAGGGACATTTGGTTTTTTTCAGGGGCTTCTTTTTGTTATGGGACTACTTTCATTGAGGTTTGTAAGCGGCGAGGTTACAACGTATAATCATTTAATTGCAGGTGTTATCTTACTTATATTAGGGATTAGAATGTTACGGGAAGCTTTGGATGGATCAACTAATGGATGTATGGAGTCCCATGAGAAAGAATTAAATCAAAGCAAGCGACTTCCTTTTAAAGTGATTACAGCTTTTGGAATCGTAACGAGTATTGATGCCTTAGCTGCCGGAATTACCTATGGGTTGATCTATGACGAATTTATTTTAGTAACTTTATGCGTCACTTTAATTGCATTTTTTCTCTCTTATATTGGTTTAACATTTGGTAAAAGACTAGGACATTTAATTGGAAACAAGGCAAATATTTTAGGAGGAATTATGGTTATTTTATTGGGGGTGCACGCTATATTTTTCAACTGAGTTATCCTTATTATATATAGGGAGAAATATAGATTAATATTGACATAAAATTTGACTCTGATTAGTATTTGAAAAAGCAGGGAAAGATGAACCAAAATAATGAAGTAAAAAAATAAAAAAAATACTTAAGATAAGTTGATTTTTTCCAGCCATAGAAATATAATAGGAGTGTAAAAAGATATATACGTTATAACGTTTATATGATGTCGATAAACGCTATAATTGTAAGATGAAAACCCTTTACAAAAGGTCAAGTCTCGTTGTAAAATGAGTGTGTGTTAATGAGATTTGAAATTTCAGAGAGCAGTTCTTGAGAGAACAATAAGGAGGAATTGTCCATGGAAGCTTGGCAAGGCTTTAAAGGTACAGACTGGCAAGAAAAAATTGATGTGCGTGATTTCATTAATCAAAACATTACTGTTTATGAAGGGGACGACTCTTTCTTGGCAGGACCAACAGAAGCAACAACAAAATTATGGGAACAAGTTATGGAGTTAACTAAGGCTGAACGTGAAGCTGGGGGAGTTTTAGACTTAGATACAAAAATTGTTTCTACCATTACTTCTCATGAACCAGGATATTTAAACAAAGATTTAGAAAAAATCGTTGGATTTCAAACAGATAAACCATTTAAACGTGCATTACAACCATTTGGTGGAATTCGTATGGCAGAAAAAGCTGCGCAATCTTATGGATATCACGTAGATGATGAAGTATCTCATATCTTTACAGAGTATAGAAAAACTCATAACCAAGGGGTATTCGATGCTTATACTCCAGAAATGCGTGCTGCACGTAAATCGGGGGTTATTACAGGATTACCAGATGCTTATGGACGTGGGCGTATTATCGGGGACTATCGTCGCGTTGCTTTATATGGTGTTGATCGTTTAATGGCAGAAAAATTAAAAGATCACAATAATACTTCACGTATTATGGATGAAGAAAATATCCGTTTACGCGAGGAAATTTCAGAACAATACCGTGCGTTAAATGAATTAAAACAAATGGCAGCTAAGCATGGATTTGATATTTCAAAACCTGCAACAACAGCTCAAGAGGCAATCCAATGGTTATACTTTGGATATTTAGCGGCTATTAAGGAGCAAAATGGTGCAGCAATGTCATTAGGACGTACGTCTACATTCTTAGATATTTATATCGAACGTGATTTACAAAATGGAATCATTACGGAAGAACAAGCGCAAGAGATGATGGATCATTTCGTGATGAAATTACGTTTAGTAAAATTCTCTCGTACACCAGACTATAATGAGTTGTTCTCAGGAGATCCAACATGGGTAACTGAATCAATCGCAGGGATGTCAACAAGTGGATTCCCATTAGTAACTAAAAACTCATTCCGTGTGTTGCATACATTAGATAACTTAGGGCCAGCTCCAGAACCAAACTTAACGGTATTATGGTCAACACAGTTACCACAAGGATTTAAAGAGTACTGTGCAAAAATGTCAATTAAAACATCAGCAATTCAATATGAAAATGATGACATCATGCGTCCAATCTATGGTGATGACTATGCAATCGCATGCTGTGTTTCACCAATGAAAGTTGGTAAACAATTACAATTCTTTGGAGCACGTGCTAACTTAGCTAAAGCCTTATTATATGCAATCAACGGTGGAAAAGATGAAAAATCAAAAGTTCAAGTTGGTCCACATTGGGCTCCAATCACTGATGAAGTGTTAGATTACAATAAAGTAATGGAACGTTACGATGAAGTAATGGAATGGTTAGCTGATTTATACGTAAATACATTAAATATCATTCACTATATGCATGATAAATATAGTTATGAACGTATTGAAATGGCGTTACATGACACAGACGCAGAACGCGTATCAGCAACTGGAATTGCAGGATTATCAGTTGTAGCAGACTCGTTATCAGCTATTAAATATGCAAAAGTTAAACCAGTTCGCGATGAATTTGGTATTGCTGTTGACTTTGAAGTAGAAGGGGATTTCCCTAAATACGGAAATAACGATGATCGTGTAGATCAAATCGCTGTTGATGTCATGTCAGCATTCATGACAAAAATCCGTAAACATAAACCATATCGTGCAAAATTACAAACGCAATCAATCTTAACTATTACATCAAACGTTGTTTATGGTAAGAAAACAGGAACAACTCCATGTGGTCGTAAAGAGGGGGAACCATTTGCGCCAGGGGCTAATCCTATGCACGGACGTGATTCTCATGGAGCAATTGCTTCAATGTCATCAGTAGCAAAATTACCATTTGAGTCTGCACAAGACGGTATTTCAAATACATTCTCATTAGTCCCTAAATCATTAGGACGTACGGACGAAGAGCGAAACAAAAATTTAGTAGCCATTATGGATGCTTATGTAGCTAAAAAAGGACACCATTTAAATATCAACGTATTTAACCGTGATACTTTATTAGATGCAATGGAACATCCAGAAAAATATCCACAATTAACAATTCGTGTATCAGGATACGCTGTAAACTTTATTAAGTTAACGCGTGCACAACAATTAGATGTTATTAATCGTACAATGCATGAAAAAATGTAAGTGGGAAAAGGGAAGATAAGGTGATTAGTATGAATGGATATGTACATTCGGTAGAATCGTTTGGGACAGTTGATGGGCCAGGACTTAGGTTTATTGTCTTTGTTCAAGGCTGTGGACTACGATGCGCATACTGCCATAATCCTGATTCATGGAAAATGAAAGAAGGAAAATTAACAGAAGTTTCTGAAATCATTTCTGAATTAGTGAAGTATAAAGAGTTTTTTGACGCCTCAGGTGGGGGTATCACGGTAAGCGGTGGAGAACCTTTATTACAAATGGAGTTTGTAACTGAACTATTTAAAGCGTGCAAAAAACATGGAATTCATACTAACATCGATACTTCGGGCGATTTGAAGTTTAATACGCCAAAGCGCCAACAGCAATTAAAAGAGTTATTAGCAGTCACGGACATGCTCATGCTCGATATTAAAATGTTTGATGCCAAAAAACATAAAGAGTTAACAGGAAAAGATAACGCACACATACTTGAATTTGGTCGTCTAGTATCAGAGGCTGGAATTCCCATGTGGATTCGCCGGGTTCTTGTACCAGGATTGACTGATGATGAAAAAGACTTAGAAAACACTGCTGCATACATTAAAACTCTGAAAACTGTAGAAAAAATCGAAGTTTTACCTTATCATACGATGGGTGAGTATAAGTGGAAACAGTTAGGTTATGACTATCCATTAACCGGAAAAGTTCCACCGAGTGATGAACTTGTGAAATACGCTGAAGAAATTTTAGGTAAAGCTATTTAAATTTTTTAGA
>DKYS01000079.1:13255-21040 GCA_002493395.1 Turicibacter sp. UBA7094
TTTTTTGTGCAAGGAAAAAGGTGTTGCATGGCGAGCAACACCTTTATGTATATTATGGTTAGGCACTAAAAATAAATTTTTCAATGACGTGGGCTATGCCGTCTTCATCATTTGTAGCAGTAATGTAATTAGCCGCCTTTTTAACTTCTGATACGGCGTTTCCCATGGCAACCCCGAGTCCTGCAAAGTCTATCATGGATAAGTCATTATATCCGTCTCCGCAAGCAATTAATTGCGATTGATCTAGTCCAACATGATCTAAAAGTTTTTGTAGAGAATAAGCTTTATTAATATTCTGTGGCATAAATTCTAAGAAAAATGGTAATGAGCGTGTAATGCTTAGACGTTCGCCTAGACGTTCCTTCATTTTGATTTCTACTTCAGCTAAGTATTCTGGATCAGCAGTACATAAGCATTTCACTGAATTGAAGGTTACCGAATCTTTGAAGTTTTCTACACGATTGATTGGCATTCCGTTAATTGCCGCTTCCTTTTGAATATATTGATCATCGTCTGTTGTCACGATAGCAGCATCCTCGTATGCCATGATATTGACCTTCATCTCACGAGATAAATCATATAATTCATGACAAATTTCCGGAGTAAGAGATTTATCATAAATGGTTTCATTACTATGAGAGGCGATAATTCGTCCCCCATTATAAGATAAAATATAACCTGGATATTGGTCTAAACGTAATTCCTTTGCTACCTTAGCCATTCCGTACGTAGGACGGCCTGATGCTAGGACGATCATAACGCCTTGATCTTGTGCCTTTAATAAAGCCTCTTTTGTTTTGGGTGAAATCTCATTTTTTGATGACATCAATGTGCCATCTAAATCTAAAACAATCATCTTATAACTCATAAAAGTCTCCCTCACTATTAATTAAAAATTAAATTGATTAAATCGTAAATCTTTGGTTGTAACTGTGGAAAGTGACTGGCGATGGATTGGGTGGTATTAATATAGGTTTGGCATAAATCTTCAGATCTTTTTATTGAGCCCCCGTTTCGAATGCGTTGGCAAAGAGAATCGAAGAGATGATAATTCCAATTCTTTTTGATTTGCGAGATATCCTCTTTAAAAAGATCATCTTCTAAGGCAAAAATCGTCGGTAATGTAATGACACCCTCTTTTAAATCGTGCCCGACAGGTTTTCCAAGATGAGTGGAATGACTACTGAAATCTAAAATATCATCTTTTATTTGATAGGCAATTCCGATAGAATTGCCTAAGTCTTTTAGTTGTTCCAATTCATCATCTGTTAAATTTGAAAGAATTCCCCCAATGATTAAACTTGCAGAAATAAGTGTTCCTGTTTTTTGGTAACTTTTTTGAATATAATCCTCTAAGGAGAGATTTAAATTAAAGAGATCATCCTGCTGTCTAAGCTCCCCTAAGCATAATTGTTTCATGGTGTCTGCAAGTTGTAAGTGAAGATTAGGAATAGGAATGGTTGAAAATAGTTCGAGGCTCTTATTTAATGTATAATTCCCCATTTTGAGAGCTATTTTTTTATTATAGCGTTCATGAAGAGTCAACACATTGTGTCTCATTTGGGAATGATCAATGATGTCATCATGGATAAGTGATGAAAAGTGTAAAAGTTCGATGGCTACAGCGGCTAAATAACGTAACTCTTTTGAAGTAGAGGTTCCTAAATCTGTGGCCATTAATAAAAATAGTGGACGAATTCTTTTTCCCCCATTCGAAATTAATTCGCAGAGTGCGGATTTTAGCACTTCTTCCCCCTCTAGTACAGCATCTTCAGTGATAGTCTTTAAAAGTAATTCATTAAAGTAGGATTCATCGTACCCAAATTTAGATAGATAACTCATCATAGCCCTCCTCTTGTACGATGGTGTCAACCCATGCATTTAAAATATCATTGGTCTCCCTTTGATAAATGGAGCTTATTTCATATTTTTTTAAGTGTTTAAAAATATTGTTTGTGATGAGTGTAAAGGCATGACGAATCGTGTAGTCGTAGTAAAGACTATAGAATAAATCCCCATATAAAATAATGTTTTTACATTGGGTTTCAGTTGATGAATCGTTTAATTGATGATGGGTATCTAGATGGAGGAGCAGAAGTCCATAAGAAACGAAATAAGAGAAGTGATTTTCTGGTTTGATCGAGTAGGTCTCTAGTGTATGATAGAGTTTTTGTAATTGATCTTTGTTAACAGATACCCCTTTAATATTTAGTTGTCCGAGTTGTCGGATAATTTCATTTATTACATTGTTAATCATGTCTAATCCACCGTTTCTAATCAAGATACCATTAGTATTCCAAGGATTGGACAGGTTATGCAATTTTTAGAAAGATTAAAGGTTAGCGATAATTTCTTCTTTTAATTCAGTTAGAGATTCAGGTGTATATAGTGCCGTATTATTGACATAATGAACATTGAATGAATCTTCAAATGAATATCTTGGGATTAAATGAACATGGTAATGGAACACGGTTTGGCCTGCCACAGGTCCGTTATTATTGACGATGTTTATTCCGTCGGCACCGAATGTGGTTTTTAAAGCTGTCGCTAGCTTAGGAATAATTGAAAATACGTGAGTCATATCTTCTTCGGTCATAGAGAAAACATCTTCAACGTGTTTTTTTGGTACGACTAACGTATGACCGAGTGTCGCTTGAGAAATATCTAAGAAAGCGATAACGTCATCGTTTTCAAAGATAATGTGGCCAGGAATTTCCTTGTTACTAATTTTACAGAAGATACATTTTTGCATTTTAATTCCTCCGATCAGTTAATGAAGTTTATTTGGATATAACTTTTCTTCATCGGTCGTGTTATTGTGATAGCGTACTAACCCCCCATCAAGAAATTTAAAGGAAATTTTAGCTTAACACGCATATGATTTACGACCTAATTTTATCAAAGTTCTAGTGATTTTTAAAGTGCTAACATTTTGTTAAGAAAAGAAGGATTTGACTCTTGGGCTCATGATATAATAGAGAGGAAAGTTAAGTAGGAGGGTCTTAATTGATGAATCAAAAAAGGAATCGTGAAAATTTAGAAAAAATGATGCTAGTTATTTTAATTGGGTCGCTCGCTATCGTTTTAGGGATTATTGAGTCGATGATCCCTATTCGCTTACCTATTCCTGGGGCAAAGTTAGGGCTTGCGAATATTATGATTGTGATTGGACTATATTATTTAGATGCGAAAGATATGTTAACGGTGATTATATTAAAAACTTTTTTAACTACTTTATTGATGGGGACGTTTTCGATGTTCGCATATGGTTTTGTCGGAGCTTTGTTAAGCTATATGGGGATGATGCTTGCTTTTAAACTTTTGGGAAATAAGATGAGTTTATTAGGAATTAGTATTCTTGGGGGGATTTTGCATAATGTGGGACAAATTATTGTGGCAATGATTTTAATTAAGACAAAGGCAATTGCTTATTATATGATGTTCTTGTTACCACTTGGGGCTATTACCGGAATTGCGGTAGGGATTGTGGCAAAATTAGTTATGCCTCGTCTTAATGAATTCGACTTATTTAAAACACATTATAAATTAAAAGAAGTATAAGGAGATCATGATGAGAAAATTGTGGTTGGGGCGTTATGTAAGTCTTTCATCGGTTTATCATTCCTTAGATCCCCGGGCAAAGTTACTGATGATGATATTAAATATTATGATGATAATTTTTATCACTAATTGGGTACAATTACTTTTTGCGGGATGTTTTATTGTTATTTTTTTATATTTGAGTAAAATTCCTATTTCATTTTATCTTAGACAGGCAATGTTTCTAAAATATATGTATTTATTTTTTCTTCTGTTTTTTTCTTTAACAGAAGGAGAATTTTTTTTAGTGAAGATTGGTGTCTTACATCTTAGTTTAGACGGATTGTTGCTTGGAATGTTTTATGTAAGCAAAATGATCTTGTTTGTTGTTATGGGTGCACTTTTAACATTTACGACAACGCCTGGAGAAATTATGGCAGGTGTGAGGGCTTTATTTAAAAGTCCGTCAATTGAACGGTTCGCCTTCATGGGGAATTTGTCGATTCGGTTGATTCCAACGATTTTGGAAGAGGTTAAATTGATTTATAGTGCACAAAAATCCCGAGGGCTTGATTTTAGTGAACTGGCGTTGAGGGATAAGTTTGAAAAGTTATTATCAATTATTATACCGGCAATTTCAAATACCGTTAAGCGTTTGATGATGATGATGGAAGCCATGGAATGTCGGGGGTATATTGTCGGTCACGAGCGAACGTCTATTTATCAACTGCATTTTCGAGTGCGCGATGCGGTAGTTTTACTTTGCGGAGGCATGGCCTTAGTGATTATTATTTTACTTTAGAAAAATTCTTTTTAGATAAGAGGAAGTGATTAAATTGTTTATTCATAATGATTGGGCGCCTATTTTATCACGTGAGTTCGAAAAGCCCTATATGAAACATCTGTTTTCGCAATTACATCACCAATATGAGGTTGAGACGGTTTATCCTCCGAAACGATTGGTATTTAGAGCATTTGAACTAACGCCATACTCGGAGGTTAAAGTTGTTATTTTAGGGCAAGATCCATATCATGGTGAAAATCAGGCGAATGGATTAAGTTTTTCAGTTACTGAAACGACGAAAATCCCTCCTTCACTGCGAAATATTTTTACAGAATTAGTATCGGATATTAAATGTGATTATCCTCCTAGCGGTGACCTAACTAAGTGGGCAAAAGAAGGGGTTCTTCTTCTCAACTCAATATTAAGCGTTGGCGCTGGAAAACCAATGTCCCATGCTTCAATGGGATGGGAGCTGTTTACAGATTACATCTTAAGCTGTTTAAATGAGAAGGATTATCCCATTGTTTTTATTTTATGGGGAAATCATGCAAGAAGTAAGAAACGATTAATTAATCAACAGAAGCATTTAGTACTAGAATCGGTACATCCCTCTCCTTTATCGGCACATCGTGGATTTTTTGGGAGTTGCCCGTTTTCGAAAGCTAATGCATTTTTAGTGTCGAAGGGCATTCACCCCATTGACTGGTCACTGACTAAATAAAAGTGGGCCGTCTCAAAATTGAGACGACCCACTTTTATTTAATGTTGATCTGAGTTTCCATATCCATGTTGTTGTTCAGGCATCTGGCTATAATATGGATATTTTTGTTTATAAAGCTCATCCTGGTGTTTTTGGTAGTTATAAAGTGCCCCTAATGATGGGAATTTTTCAAATAAATCAGGATCCACAACATTAAGTGTGTTATCTTGTGGATAATAGTAGTTGATTTCTTCTGGGAATTCAACGTAGTCTAAGTAAACGGTTAATAAAATAAAACGGTGACCTGTGTTAGGGTCGCTTAAAACGACATGATCTTTCCCTGCCGCTTCAATAACACCAACAAATGTACGGCGAGCTGTTGCAGCATCATTTCCGCTAAATGTCATATAAAATGTTGCAATTTTCCCACGGTTAAGTCGGATAAGATTGCTTACATAAGAATTTAATTGAGATTGTGGAATAATACTTGCAAATGGAATTTCAGGTCCTATAAAGTTAGCAGTACTAGCAGCTCCTTGGCCAGGTTCAGTTGGTGTTTGGGGAGTAATAGGTGCCCCTGATGGAAAAGGTGGCTCTACAGTACTTGGATTTACAGCTGTGTAGTTTGCTCCCATTTGATTTGCTTGTTGATATCTCCAGTATGGATCATTCGGATTTGGAACGGGTCCTCCATAAGGATAAGAATGATAATAATTCATAGTGTCTCTCCTTTCAAAATACAATTAGATGTTATTGTTATAACAATTTTCGGATTCAAGCGGAATGTAGAAGCAGTGATCTCCATATCGACCTGAATTCCATTGTCCCCAAAATTGGGCAGGACATGAGGGTTGAAAAGGATCGTAAAACCATAGTGCGGTTGTCGCAGGTTCAAAACGTTCTCCGTCAATGACCCTTTTAGCTAACCTAATTTCATTGTCCCTAGCGCGTTGGTAAAAGTAATCAAATTGAACGGCCTCAAATCCTCCAGGTGATTGATAAACCATTAAAGGAATGGTGTTGATGTCTTTGAAATCGTGACAGTTAGCCAAAACTCGATTTACACAGACATTTCCAACGAGTAACATTCCCATATCGCCATCGCTTTCGGCCTCAGCGCGCATGAGTCGAGCAAGTAATTCAATGTCTTTTTGGGTTGCTTGAATAACTCCCATATAATCACCTCTCGTTTCATCATACGATCTTATGTTGGAAAATATGCTTAAAGAAGGAGAAAAAATACAAGTGAAGAATTTAATATAGGAAAGTAAAAAGAGGACATTCAAAAAACGACTATTATTCTTAAAAAATAAAAGGTTAATACCTTTTGTTTTTTTAAGAATAATAGTACAATAGGGGTAACATAACATCAAAAGGTGGTAAATTGAATGGATATTATGACAAGTTTAAAGCATCAAATCATTGGGAAAAACATTCGTATTGTTTTTCCAGAGGGGAATGAATCACGCGTTGTTCAAGCGGCGAGCTTACTCGCACGTGAGAATATGTTAAAACCAATTTTAATTGGTTCACTTGAAGAGGTGCAGTCTGCGGCGGGGCATTATTCATTAGAAGGCTGCGAGATTATCGATCCAAAACATTATAACAAATTAGAGGAGATGATTGCTCAATTAGTGGCTGTTCGTAAGGGGAAAGTAACAGAAGAAAAGGCCCGTGAATTAGTATTCGATGTGAACTATTTTGGAACGATGTTAGTTCATATGGGATTAGCAGAGGGATTAGTTTCAGGGGCTATCCATTCAACGGGGGATACGGTACGTCCAGCTTTACAAATTATTAAAACGAAGCCGGGTATCGGGAAAACATTTGGATATTTTGCGATGCTACGTGGGGATGAACGCCTTATTTTTGCTGATTGCGCGATTAATCCGAATCCATCGAGCAATGATTTAGCAGAATTTGCGTTAGAATCTGCTCGTGTAGCCCGTATGTTTGATATTGATCCTAAAGTGGCTTTACTAAGCTTCTCAACAAAGGGCTCAGCGAAGACGGAAGAGACTAAAAAGGTAACAGATGCCGTTAAAGTGTTAGAGGAGATGCAAGTTGATTTTGACTACGATGGAGAGTTGCAATTTGATGCAGCATTTGTTCCGACTGTCGCAAAAACAAAAGCAAAAGATTCAAAAGTAGCGGGGAAAGCGAATGTATTTATTTTTCCTGATTTAAATTCAGGAAATATTGGCTATAAGATTGCTCAACGTTTAGGGGGATTTGAAGCGGTGGGACCCATTTTAGCGGGACTGAATAAACCAGTAAATGATTTATCACGTGGATGTTCTCCAGAAGATGTTTATAAGACTGCTGTTATTACAGCGAATCAAACCTTATTATAAGGGAGAAACGGGCTTTGTGTTTTGATTGACACAGGGCTCGTTTTTTTATAAAATCGTGAAAGATACACTTTAAAAAAATAGAAAAGGGGAAGGTGTAATCGATGTTTAATTTAGATGATTTACTTGCACAGCCAAATGAGTTTCGTGTATGTGACAAATGTAAGGCTACCAATTTAAATACACTATTACCGCGTTTGAAGGCAATTGATCCAAAGGCAAAAATTTATCAAGGATGCCAATCTTATTGTGGACCTGGCCGCGATCGTTCATTTGTGTTTATTAACAATAAACCGATTTTAGCAGCAAATGAGGACGAATTAATTCAAAAAGTTAAAGAATTTTTAGGAAAATAAACGAGAAAAGATGGGGGATCAATTGAAGTGATTTCCCATCTTTTTTTACTCTAA
>DKYS01000079.1:21301-54707 GCA_002493395.1 Turicibacter sp. UBA7094
GATTCAATGGAATAAAAATCCATTTGAGGTCAAGTGTATTTTTAGAATCTTATCGGCTAATAGGTTTACGAGGGATTGAATAGTTGTGTCTTCTTCATTAAAAAATTTTTGTGTCAGATTTGTTATGAAGGATAAAACGAATTTTAGTTTTTAAAAAAGGGGTTAGATTTTTAAATGGTTCTTCTAAATTTAAAGGGGAAGGTTGGTATCACGGTAGGGTGTCATAAATTTCGTAAATAAGCAGAGGAAAAAATTGTGGTGCTTAAGAAAAGATTCTTGATCAGTTATAAATAGTATCATGCCCTCAGAAAATGTTTTTGTGATATTGGTATACTCCATTTTCTAATATTTGTTGAAATTAGGATTGTTTTTTATATTTAGTATGGGGCGACTAGGTTCATGTCTAATCATAATGTGGTATACTAAGCTTGTGAAAAAATAAAATTTTTACATTATTTTAAGAAATAGTGATGATAGATATACATATATAGATGGTGATGGTAATGGTAAAATTAGAGGAAAAAGTATTTAGAGATCCTGTTTATGGATATGTTCATGTATATGATTCATTAATTTGGAATTTAATTCAAACGAAAGAAGTTCAACGGTTGCGGCGTATTAAGCAATTAGGTGGAACCTATATGGTTTTTCATACCGCTGAGCATAGTCGTTTTTCCCATTCGTTGGGGGTTTATGAAATGGCTCGTAAAATGATTCGCGCCCTGATGTATTGCGGAACGATTTTAGAAGAAGATGAACGGTTACTAGTTTTATCTGCGGCTTTGTTACATGATTTAGGTCATGGTCCGTTTTCTCATTCTTTTGAATCAGTGTTTAGTGTTCGACATGAACTGTTTACAGAACGAATTATTATGGAAAATACAGAAGTTCATCAAGTGTTAGAGGATTATCAAGAAGGATTTTCAAAAAAGGTACGGGATGTCATTAATAAAACGTACCAAAATCCGTTGGTTACTAGTATTATCTCAAGCCAATTAGATGCTGATCGTTTAGATTACCTGCTACGAGATGCCTATTTTACGGGTGCCCCATACGGCGAGATTGATGTTGAGCGTATTTTAAGAACGATGCGAGTTGTAAATAATAAAATCGTTTATAAGGTATCAGGGATGCATGCCATTGAGGATTATTTAATGAGTCGTTATCAGATGTACTGGCAAGTCTATTTACACTCAACGGGGCGTAGTTTTGATTTAGTTATTCAAAATATGTTGCGTCGTGTTCGAGAGTTGGTGCTCTCAGACTATCAATTCAAATATCCTATTGGTGCATTAGCTGATTTGTTTTTAGAAAAAGATCTTTCTGTTGAAACTTATTTGAAATTTGATGATGCAACCATTACTTACTATGCTTCTTTATTTGTTGAAGAAGATGATGAAATTTTAAGTGATTTTGCGGACCGTTTTGTTCATCGTCGTTTGTTAAAAGAAATGCACTATACACCAGATGATAAGATGAATGAAAATTTGGAGAAAATTAGAAAGTATATGTCTGTATTAGGAATTAATCCAGATTATTATTTATTGACAGATCATAGTGTTAAGACGCCTTATGATTATTATGGACATAAGAAAAATTGTTTACCTGATTGCATTGAGTTGCTGATGCGTGATGGATCTATTCAAGAAATCTCAGAAGTATCAACGATTATTCGTGGGATTATTGCTGTAAAACCTAAACAGGAGCATAAAATTTATTTCCCATTAGACTTAATTAAGGCAAGTGATAATGTCGCAGTAAAAGATAAGATTTTAGAATTATTACCCGAAAATATTAAGTAAAAGTTAGTTTAGAAACCGAGGAAGAAAATATGTTTAAAGAAATTATTGTGGTTGAAGGTCGCGATGACACCAGACGATTAAAAGAAGTTTATCCAGATATTGAAACATTAGAGACAAATGGATCAGCAATTGATGAAAAAATAATCGCTCGCATTAAAGACTTACAAGAAAAAAGAGGGGTTATTGTGTTTACTGATCCTGATTTTCCGGGAAATAAAATTCGTCAAACCATTATGCAGGCGGTACCGACGTGTGCCCATGCCTATCTCCCTAAAAAAGAGGCAATTGCTAAAAATGATAAAGGAGTTGGGGTAGAGCATGCGAGTGCAGATTCCATTAAACGTGCGTTACAAGAGGTAATCACTCCTAAAGTTGGAGAAGTAGAGGTAATTGAAACTGAGTTTTTACTCGCTTTAGGGTTAATCGGGTACGCAAATAGTGCAAAAAGACGAGAGCGATTGAGTGAAGTTTTGGGAATCGGGTATGTTAATGGTAAGCAACTGCAAAAACGTTTAATCATGTTTGGAGTTACAAAACAACAGGTCGTAGAGGCGTTAAAAGAAGACCTAAAAAGTGTCTAAAATAAAGGAGTTAGTAAGAATGAGAGATATTGCAACGAAGTCGAATACACGAGAAATTATCGAAAGACATGGATTTACTTTTAAAAAAAGTTTTGGACAAAACTTCTTAACGGATACGAATATTTTAAATAAAATCGTCAATGCGGCTGACTTATCTGATGAGGTTGGCGTGATTGAAATTGGACCAGGTATTGGAGCCTTAACTGAATTTATTGCTCGTAAGGCTAAAAAGGTCGTTGCCTATGAGATTGATCCACGTTTAATTCCGATTTTAGCGGAAACATTAGCCCCTTATGATAATGTGAAAGTTATTCATCAAGATATTTTGAAGGCGGATGTTGCCTCAATGATTGAAGAAGAGTTTAGTGATGTTAAAGAGATTGCGGTCGTTGCTAACTTACCGTACTATATTACGACACCTATTTTAATGGGATTAATTGAGAAAAAATTACCGATTGACCGTTATGTTACCATGATGCAAAAAGAAGTAGCGGAGCGTCTATCTGCTTCACCGGGTTCAAAAGATTATAATGCCTTATCTATTGCCGTTCAGTATTATACGGAAGCAAAAATTGCTTTAACGGTTCCAAAGACTGTTTTTATTCCTGCACCCAATGTTGATAGTGCGGTAGTTCGTTTAACTAAACGTAAAGAGGTTGCTGCGGATGTTTTAGACGAAGATTTTTTTATGGAGGTTGTTCACGGTGCTTTTAGACAACGAAGAAAAACGTTGCAAAACAATTTAAATCAACATTTTACTGCTCTATCAAAAGAAGAAGTGACGGCGATTCTAGAAGAGGCAGATATCTTACCAAACCGCCGTGGTGAGTCTTTAACGATTGAAGAATTTGCCCGCTTATCTAATGCATTTTACCGTCATTTACAGGCGTAAACTATCTTTATATAGACTAAAAGCCCCTTATTATAAGGGGCTTTTAGTCTATATAGGTTATCGGGGAAAAAGCAGATAAAAGAGTAAGCAAGCTAATTTTGGGGGGATAGGCACGTTTAGAAGGTGGGGGGCATATAATAATGTGAGGTGATAAGGATGGATGAAGAAGTCAAAGTAGGGGATATTGTAGGTCGACGTTCCTATGGATCTGATACGATGTTTCGAATTGAAGAAATATCAGGGGATATCGCTCATTTGAAAGGGATTTTCTTTCGTCTAACAGCAGATGCCCCGTTAAATGATTTAGAGGTTATTTCGCGTGAGGAGTACCAGCGTGCGGAACAAATTGAATTTGATCAATATCGAACAATTCTTCCCCCTGTTATGGATAATATGAGAAGCTATGATAACGGAGATTTTTATATTAGTGGACGAATTTTACACATTGATGGGGATGAAGAATACCTCCAGAAAAGTATCAAACTGTATAAATATGCTAAAGTTTATGCCCAAGCCTTTGCGATTCCCGAAAAAGATATGAAAGTTAAGGTTCCTGAATTAGTAAAGAGATTGAGACCTAATATTGTGGTAATTACAGGGCATGATGCGTTAGAAGATAAAGAACATGAAGATGATTTGATGGCTTATAGAAGCTCGAAGTATTTTGTGGAAACAGTTAATGCGCTTCGGGAAATCGAGCCTTCATTGGATTATTTAATCGTTATAGCCGGAGCGTGTCAGTCACACTTTGAAGCGTTAATTGGTTCGGGTGCAAACTTCGCATCGTCACCTAAACGAATTAATATTCATGCGCTTGACCCAGCTATTATTGCAGCAACGATTGCGTTGACCCCCTATGAGGAACAGGTTGATTTACGTGAGGCAATCGAAAAAACGATTGCTAAAATAGCGGGAATTGGTGGGCTTCAGACGAAGGGGACTCTTCGCTATGGGATCAGAAAAATGTAAAAATATTTTATTTTATCACTGATGATGAATAATTTCAACCCTTTAGCATATAATAATATTGAAAATATTTTCTTTTTATGATATGCTAGTATAATAGAAAGGTCGTGATGTTTTGGCAAATAATATTGTTAATATTCGTCAAGAGTTGAGTGAGCAAGTCGGTAAAGAAGTGAAATTAACTGCTTATGAAAGTCGTAATCGAGTAGTGGAGCATACAGGTGTTTTATCGAATACGTATCCTTCTATTTTTGTTATTGATTTAGATAGTCAACGTGACTCGGTTGATCGAGTTTCTTATAGTTATATTGATGTTTTAACGGGATCAGTAGAATTAAAGTTTAATTAATATTAAAAAAAAGTAGTCGACGATGTTTACTACTTTTTTTTGTATGATAAAATAAAACCATACTGATTGGAGGAATGGCTATGGTAACAATTAAAGCTCCAGCAAAAATAAATTTAGCACTTGATACGCTGTATAAACGAGACGATAATTATCACGAAGTTGAAATGATTATGACAACTGTTGATTTAGCAGACTATATTACAGTCACTCCCCGTAATGATAATGAAATTATTATTCAATCAAATGAATTTACAATCCCATTGAATGAAAAGAACTTAGCTTATCAGGCTGCCGAACTTTTTAGAAACCACTTCAATATTGATAGCGGAATTGAAATTTATATTAAAAAGCAAATTCCAGTGGCCGCAGGGTTAGCCGGTGGAAGTAGTAATGCGGCAGCAACGTTAAAGGCCCTTAAGGAGTTGTTTAAGGTCAATTGCACCATGGAAGAACTCGCCGAACTAGGGGCACAGTTAGGGTCGGATATTCCTTTTTGTATTTATGGAGGAACTGCACTAGCAACAGGGCGTGGAGAGATTATTCATCCTATTCCTTCCCCTCCAAAGTGTTGGGTTATTTTAATTAAACCTCGAATTGGGGTATCCACTAAAGAAATTTATGAGGCATTAGATGCAAAGCAGGTGCAGCATTTAGATATTAAGGGAATGTTAAAGTGTATTGAATTGCAAGATTATCAAGGAATTTGTGAGCGTTTAGGAAATTCTTTAGAGCGTGTGACGTTTGAACGATATCCGGTCGTTGAGGAAATAAAAAATAAATTGATTCAATTTGGGGCCGATGCCGTTTTAATGAGTGGAAGTGGACCGACAGTTTTTGCATTGGTTCGTAAAGAATATAAGTTACGTCGGATTATAAATAGTGTAAATGGTTGTTTAAGAGAGCATGAAGTTCATGCTGTTAGATTGATTGGGTAGTATCCGGAAAAACCTTAATCGTTATAGCGGTTAAGGTTTTTTTGTCAAAAAAAATCGAAACCTCAACTAAGATGGAGAGGCCTGTTTAAGAAATGTATATAATTGTAAGGAAAACACATAAATGACATAAAAAGCACTTACAGCATGTGGTATAATTGAGAAGTGATATGGACAACTTAGGAGGATGAGAGAATGAATATTACAGATGTTAGAATTCGTAAAGTAGAGACAGATAATAGAATGAAGGCTATTGCATCCATTACTTTAGAAGGGTGCTTTGTTATCCATGATTTACGAGTAATCCAGGGGGATGAACATTTATTTGTAGCGATGCCGAGTCGTAAGACATCAACGGGGGAATTTAAAGATATCGCGCATCCAATCAATCATGAGACTCGTAAGGAAGTAGAAGATATCGTTATTAAAGCCTACGAAGAAGCGGAATAATTTATAATAAACTTCCGGGTAAGGAATATAAGAGAAAAAGATAATTATTTTTTAGGTGATACGGTTATAAGACCTTGAAGCTGACTACGCTGTATTTTACAGAAGTCAGCTTTTTTTAATTGCTAGGTTATAGAATGAAGCTAAATATGTTAGAGTGCTGATAAGTAGTTAAAAAAGATATAAATAGGGTACACTTCACTCAGTGTTAAGTAAATTAATGGGCGACTATTTAGGATCCATTATCTTATTAGCAAAATTGTCTTACTAGATGAGAATAACTATTGGTCTAATTCAAAATGACGGAATAAATAGGTATAAAATGATAAATCTCAGTAAATTTTTTTATATTGTTTATCAGAATTAATCGTAAGAGGATAGTGTCATCTCATAAAATTAAATGTAATGAATAATTGAATTGTGCTATACTAAAAGAAAGAAGTTTAAGTAACGGAGGGATTTTAATGAATAGGTATGCAGTGGTGTTAGCCGCAGGAAAAGGAACACGTATGAAATCAAACTTACATAAAGTGTTGCATCAAGTGTTAGGAAAGTCGATGGTCGATCATGCGGTTACGAATTTAGCTAAGGTAGGAGTAGAAAAAATTGTAACAGTTATTGGGTATGAGGCGGATTCTGTTCGTGCTGAACTCCAAGATCGTGTAGAATATGCGATGCAAACGGAACAGTTGGGGACAGGACATGCAGTTATGATGACCAAAGAGTTACTAGCGGGATTAGAGGGGGTAACGATTGTCACATACGGAGATGTTCCATTATTAACAGAGCAAACGATTGCGAATTTATTTGATTACCATCAATCGCAAGAAGCGGCTATTACGGTGTTAACAGCTTGTACAGACAATCCAACAGGGTATGGACGTATTATCCGTGATGAGGCGGGAAATGTTTTAAGAATCGTTGAACAAAAGGATGCAACTGAAGAAGAGTTATTAGTAAAAGAAATTAATACAGGTGTTTGTTGTTATGATAATAAAATATTATTTGAAGCATTAACGAAGATTACAAACAATAACTCACAAGGTGAATATTATTTAACGGATTTAGTTGGGATTATTCGTGACATGGGATTAAAGGTTGTGGCATATGTAAATGAAGATTTTGAGGAAACTTTAGGGGTAAATGATCGTGTCCAATTGGCCTATGCGGAAAAAGTGTTGAGAAAACGTATTAATGAAAAACATATGCGAAATGGGGTTACAATCATCGATCCAGAGGCGACATATATTGGAACAGATGTTGAAATTGGACAGGATGTTATTATTTATCCAGGGACAATCATTTCAGGACATTCAGAAATTGAAGATAATGTCATTATCGGAGCTAATTCGCAAATTTTAAATTCTAAGATTGGAAAAAATTCAACGGTTAATTCATCAGTAATTTCGGATTCAGTGATTGGATCAGATACAACAGTAGGCCCTTTTGCGCATATTCGTATGCATGCTGAGATTGGAAGTCGTGCCCGCATTGGAAATTTCGTAGAAATTAAAAAATCTACGTTTAAAGATGGAGCAAAAGCTGCACACTTAAGTTATATTGGTGATGCAATTTTAGGTGAAAATGTAAACATGGGGTGTGGTTCAATTACTGTCAACTACGATGGAAAAAATAAACACCAGACAGTCATCGGAGCTAATACAATGGTTGGATGTAATGTTAATTTGGTTGCCCCAGTTACTGTGGAGCCTAATGCTTATTTAGCGGCAGGTTCGACGATTACAAAGAATGTTCCAGAGGACGCGCTGGCAATTGCTCGTTCAAAACAAGAGAATAAGGAAGGCTATGCAAAGGTAATTCGTAACAAATAGGTAGATTCGGTAATAAAACATTTATTGAAATAATTGAAAATAAATGCGAAATTGTGTAAAATATTGTCTGAAGTGTGTTTATTCTAGGAGGTTAAAGCAGCATGGCAGAAATTAATCGTAAAAAATTTAAGATTTTTAGTTTAAATGCTAATCGTCCATTAGCGCAAGAAATTGCCGATCGTATCGGAGTTCCCTTATCAGATTTAACAGTGAATCGTTTTGCAGACGGAGAAGTACAAGTTAATATTAATGAAACAGTGCGTGGACATCATGTTTTCGTTGTTCAACCGACGCATAATCCAGTTAATGATCATTTGATGGAGCTTTTAGTCATGATTGATGCTTTGAAACGTGCATCAGCTAAAACAATTAATGTAATTATGCCTTATTACGGGTACTCACGTCAGGATCGTAAAGCGAAGGCTCGTCAACCTATTACAGCAAAATTAGTTGCAAATTTAATTGAGGCTGCTGGCGCAACGCGTGTGATGACGATGGATTTACATGCGACTCAAATTCAAGGATTCTTTGATATTCCAATTGATGATTTCCGTGCAATGCCTATTATTGCAAAATATTTTATTGAAAAAAATTTAGATGATATTGTTGTGGTTTCGCCAGACCATGGAGGAGCAACTCGTGCCCGTGTTCTTGCTGAGTACTTAGATGCACCAATTGCTATTATTGATAAACGTCGTCCAAAACCGAATGTTGCGGAAGTTATGGGATTAATTGGAGAAGTTGAAGGAAAGCATGCAATTATTATTGATGATATGATTGATACTGCGGGAACGATTCAAATTGCAGCTAATGCGTTAAAAGAGCGTGGTGCATTATCTGTTTATGCAGCTTGTACACATCCAATCCTTTCAGGACCAGCCGTTGAACGTATTGAAAATTCGGCAATTAAAGAATTAGTGACTACCAATACAATTAACCTACCAGAAGAAAAACGAAGTCCTAAAATTACACAATTATCTGTTGGTGAATTATTAGCCGAAGGTGTTTTACACATTTTAAATGATGAGCCGGTATCGGACTTATTTGTATATAATCGTGAGTTATATAATTTTTAATTAAATAGGTGAAAAAGCAAAGCCGAATTGCGGCTTTGCTTTTTTTTGCTTTGTCACTAAGTGGCCAATTAGAAACTAATCTCTATAATAATTACTTTGTAGAGGATCTTTTATAAAGGCTAGGGCCATATTAGAAAATAAAAAGAAGACGAATAACCCAATAAATATTGGTAAAATATATAAGGTTCATGTAAAATAAAATAGGTTATCTAAACTCAAAAATGAGGTGAATTTTATGAAATTGTTTGTAGGCCTAGGGAATCCAGGATCAAAATATGCAAGAACACGACATAACGCTGGTTTTATGGTGATTGATAAATTAAGTTCAGTTTGGGGGATCCCGTTAGGAGAGGAGAAAAAATTTAAGGGTGAGATTGGTCGGGGTGTTATTAAAGGTGAAAAGGTTATTTTGTTAAAACCAACGACATTTATGAATTTATCAGGAGAATCTGTTCGCGCGGTAATGGATTTTTATAATATCGATGTAGAAGACCTAATTGTGATTTACGATGATTTGGATTTACCTCATGGAAAAATTAGAATGCGTTTAAAAGGAAGCGCAGGGGGACATAATGGGATTAAATCATTAATTGCACATGTTAAAACACAAGAGTTTAAACGTATCCGAATTGGGATTGATCGTCATCCTAAGATTCCAGTGGTAGATTATGTTTTGGGGAAATTTACGGAAGATGAGTTGGCTTTAGTTAATCAAGCCGTTGATTTATCGATTAAAGCCTGTGAGATGGCCTTAACCGAATCTTTTAATAAAGTGATGACGGAGTATAGTAAGTAAGTCTGGTATAAGAGGTGGATGAAAGAATGAGTGTAATGAATCAGTACATTTCAAAGTCGGGAGCTATTCAGACTTTGCTGAATGCATTGGAAAAAAATAATCAAAATATTTTGCTAAGCGGTGTAACGACCTCTTTTTATGCGCCGTTATTACAAATGGTTTATGAAAATAAAAAAAGGCCTGTTGTTATTATGATGCAGAATTTGTATCAGGCACAACGATTATATGATCAGTTAGTAGAATTGATGGACGGGGATTTAGTCCGTCTTTTTCCAATGGATGAATTTATAACTGCAGAAATGTTGGCTTCGAGTTCTGAATTACGCATTGAAAGGATGAATACGCTAGCTGCAATTATTGAAAATTCGAGTAAGATAGTTGTAACCCATGTAGCGGGGGCTGCTCGTTTTTTACCTCCAAAAGAAGTCTTTAAACAAGCTGATATCTTCTTAGAAGTGGGAGGATGTTATGACTTAGATGAGTTGAAAAGGAAACTGATAGAGCTAGGGTATCAATTCGTAAGGGCTGTTGAGCATATGGGAGAATTTAGTGTACGTGGTGGTATTCTTGATGTTTTTCCTATGACAGAAGAAAATCCACTTCGTATAGAATTTTTTGATGATGAGGTTGATACGATTCGTTATTTCACGACAGACACCCAACGTTCAATTCAAAAAGTTGATACGGCTACGATCGTTCCGACGTTTGAGCTCGTGTATTCGGATGAACAGATAAAAAGATTTGAGTCGAAAATAAAGGTTCTTTTAGAACAAACACTTCCTCTTGTAGATGGAGAGGCGCGTGAGGCTTTATATGCAAGAGTATATGGCGATATTGAAAAGATACGGCAACATCAAGATTTAGAACTCATGCATAAATATACATCACTACTTTATGAAAATCCGGATACTTTATTATCATATATGGATAATCCAATGGTGATTTACATTGATTATGGTCGTATTTTAGAAAATCAAGAGCACATGAATGAGGATGCTATTGCTTGGCAGGAAGGTGCCATTGAAAATGGAAAGACAGTCAAAGGGATAAGTTTATATCAACCGATTACGAGTATAAATGCTTCTGAACAAGTCTTTCTATCAGAACATGCGAGCTCATTACCTGACGTTGAGCTATCACAACATGTTAAGTTATTGACTAAAAGTGTATCAGAGTTTCACGGACAACTAGAATTTTTTGCGAAGGAATGTAAGCGTCTGAAAGATAATGGTGTTACTGTCTTTGTTGCTATGTCGAGTATGGAATCCCGCAATAATTTGGCTAATTATTTGGATGAGTTAGGGGTTCGTGTTGCCTTTCCTATTACGCTAGATGAGGTAAGAGAGGGGTCAATTCACCTCGTGTGTGAAAACCTAACGATGGGTTATGAATTGTTAGATCCAAATATTGTTGTTTATACAGATTACGAAGTGCATACTAAACGCAAGAAAAAGACTGTTTATAAAAGTAGTTTTAAAGAGGGGAAAAAATTAAAAGACTATAACGAATTGCAACTTGGTGATTATGTTGTTCATGTTCAACATGGGATTGGTCAATATATTGGAATTGAGACACTAGAAACAAACGGGGCACGTAAAGATTTCTTAATGATTGCTTATCGTGGCGATGATAAATTGTATGTTCCTATTGATAAAATTCAGCTCGTTCAAAAATACGTCGGTTCGGAGGGTGCAAAACCGAAAATTAATAAATTAGGAACCTCTGAATGGGAAAAAACGAAATCAAAGGTTAAAAAGACAGTTAAAGATATCGCTGATAAATTAATTAAAATATATGCTAAACGGGAGCATTTACCGGGTTATGCATTTGGTAAGGATACGATTGAGCAACATGCTTTTGAAAATGCTTTTCCATACGTTGAAACAGATGACCAATTAAGAGCTGTTAGTGAAATTAAGGAGGATATGGAGGCCCCGCATCCAATGGATCGTTTGTTGATTGGTGATGTTGGTTATGGTAAAACAGAGGTAGCGATGAGGGCTGCTTTTAAAGCTGTTCAGGATGGAAAACAAGTTGCATATTTAGCACCGACAACCATTTTATCAAAACAACATTATGAATCGTTTGTTTCTAGGTTTAGCGACTTTGATGTAAAAGTTGGTTTACTTAATAGATATATTTCAGTAAAAGAACAACAGGAATTGCTAGAAAGTATAAAAAGTGGTAAAATAAATATCGTTGTCGGTACTCATCGTATATTATCGAAAGATGTTGTTTTTAAAGATTTAGGTCTTTTGATTATTGATGAAGAACAACGCTTCGGAGTTGAACATAAGGAAAAAATCAAAGAGTTTAAAACTGAGGTTGACGTCTTAACGCTTACTGCGACACCAATTCCAAGGACATTACAAATGTCGATGATTGGAATTAGAAGTTTATCATTGATTGAGACTCCACCGATGAATCGTTATCCTGTACAGACTTATGTATTAGAGGAACACGATGGAGTGATACGTGATGCAATCGAACGTGAATTGGCAAGGGATGGACAAGTATTCTATTTATATAATAGGGTATCTGATATAGAGAAACGGGCTGCTAAAATACAGAAATTAGTTCCGGACGCCGTGGTTGAGTATGCGCACGGACAGATGAGTAAAGAGCAACTCGAACAAACAATGGCAGATTTTGAAGAAAAGAAATTTAATGTTTTAGTTTGTACAACCATTATTGAAACAGGGATTGATATACCGAATGCAAATACACTGCTTATTTCTGATGCGTATCGCCTTGGATTATCGCAACTCTATCAGTTAAGGGGGCGTGTTGGTCGAAGTGATCGTATCGCGTATGCTTACTGTATGTATCCAAAGAATAAGGTTTTAACCGAAAATGCAGAAAAAAGGTTACAAACAATTAAAGAGTTCACTGAACTTGGTTCAGGATTTAAAATTGCGATGCGTGATTTGGCGATACGGGGAGCCGGGGATATGTTAGGTGCTAAGCAATATGGATTTATAGACACGGTTGGATTAGACTTGTATACTCAATTATTAAGTGAGGCAGTCGTTCATGCTAGAGAAGGCAGCGATTTTGAGGTCGCTTCATTTGAAGTACCAAAATTAGAATTTGACTTTCCAACGAAGGTCGATGCGTATATACCAGACTTTTATATTAGTGATGAATCGATTAAAATTGAAATTTATCAAAAAATTAAAAAGATTACGGATGACAATGCCTATAATGATATTATTGATGAATTAATTGACCGCTTTGGAGATTTTCCTGATGAAGTAAAGTATTTAATTGACTTAACGTATTTAAAAAACCTGACTGAAGGATTAATTGAAAAAACAAAATCGACTAAAAATACGATAGAATTCATATTAAAGGAAGAAATTACACAAGATATTAATGGACAACTTTTATTTGAAGCTGTTCATGAAATCGGTTCAATGATTCGTTTGGCGTATAAAGAAGGCCGAATTAATATTATTTTTGATTTACCTGTAGTTAAAAGGCAACAGTGGTTTGAATATGCATTGAATTTATTTAAAGATTTCGAAAGATTCAAAAATAATGTAAAAAAGGTATAATTTATAAAAAAACATAAAAACTAATAGTAGATAATTTGAAAGTGAGGTTTTGAGAAAGATGAAAGCTACAGGAGTCGTTCGTCGTATAGATGATTTAGGTCGCGTGGTAATCCCAAAAGAAATTCGTAGAACAATGCGTATTCGCGAGGGAGATTCTTTAGAGATTTTTGTTAATCAATCAGGAGAGGTAGTTTTAAAGAAATATTCTCCTATTGCCGATATTTCTGCCTTTGCACAACAATACGCAGATGCAGTGCAAGGTTCAACTAAAAAAGGTGTTTTAATTGTAGACCGTGAAGATATTATTGCAGCTTCTGGTGAAATTAGAAAACAATACTTAAATCGTCGAGTAAGTCGTCCATTAAGCGATATGATTGAAAATCGTACTTCTAAAATTGCGGAAGGAAAAGAAGTTTTAGAAATTGTGGATGGAGAAACAACGGAACGTTCATTTGTGATGGTTCCTATTATTTCAAACGGTGATAGTTTAGGTGCGGTTATTTTAGTGGGAACAGAAGAAGATGAATTTGTAAATGAATTAGATATTAACAGTGCTAAAATCGCAACTGCTTTCTTAGGTAAATACCTAGAAGGATAAGAAAAAAGATATTGATTTTGATATGCACCCTAAATGTTAGACTAGGAATCTAATGTTGGGGTGCTTTTTCTATGACGAAATATAGTGAAGAATTTAAGTTAAATATCTTAAACGATATGATAACGATGAGAGCCTTTTAGAGTAGGATTGCTTCATGTTTTTGCCCTTTTGAAAGGAACAATTATTAACTGGAAAAAGGGGGGATAGACTAGGACACCATTAAAGAATGAAATAAGGGGATTTAAATTAAGGGGTTGAAACCTCTATTTCTTAATATAACTAATCCACATCTGTGAAGGATCGTATGTTAATTCATTTCAAATTTTTTCATATCTAGGCTTGGATAATAATAGATTGTTTAGTTTAAATAACAAAAAAGGTGTGGATTATCCACACCCTTTTTGTTATTTTTGATAGTTTGGAGCTTCTTGAGTAATTTCCACATCATGTGGATGAGATTCACGGAGACCGGCATTAGTAATGCGGACAAATTTAGCGTTAGTTTTTAATTCCTCGATGGTAGCTGTTCCGCAATACCCCATTCCCGCACGAAGTCCTCCGCATAGTTGATAAATAACGTCTTCTAATTTTCCTTTATACGGAACTCGGGCTTCGATTCCTTCAGGAACTAGTTTTTTGGCTTCCTGTTGTTTTCCTTGGAAGTAGCGATCGCTTGATCCGCGTTTCATTGCTGCTAAAGACCCCATTCCAACGTAAGTTTTATAACGACGTCCGTTGTACAAAATTTCTTCACCTGGGGCTTCTTCACATCCTGCAAATAATCCTCCGAACATGGCACAATCGGCACCTGCTGCAATAGCTTTAACAAAGTCTCCACTTAACTTTAATCCTCCGTCCGCAATAACAGGGACACCTACTGTTTTACAATATTCGTATACGTCATTTACAGCTGAAATTTGTGGAACACCGACCCCCGCTACTACGCGAGTTGTACAGATTGAACCAGGCCCAATTCCTACTTTAACAGCATCAGCCCCCGCTTCGATTAAATCTTTAGCTGCTTCAGGGGTTACGATATTTCCACCGATTACTTGTAATTGTGGGAATGCCTCTTTGATTTGGCGAACGGTGTTAATAACCCCGAGGGAATGCCCGTGAGCAGAGTCTACCGTAATGACATCAACACCCGCGTTAACTAAAGCTGATACGCGTTCCATTGTATCTGCCCCAATTCCTACGGCAGCACCACAACGTAGACGACCGTGCTCATCTTTACAACTATTAGGATAAGACATTGTTTTATCGATATCTTTAATTGTAATTAATCCACATAAAACTCCCGCTTCATCGATAAGAGGAAGTTTCTCAATTCGATGTTGCATCAAGATTTCTTTAGCTTCGTCTAAAGTAATTCCAATTGGGGCGGTGATGAGTTTGTCACGGCCTGTCATAACTTCGCCAACTTTTAATGTTTGATTACTACGGTATTTCATATCTCGATTAGTTACAATTCCTTTTAAAATACCAGATTCATCAACAATCGGGAATCCAGATACTTTATAGTGTTTACATTTTTCGTTGGCCTCTTCAAGAGTAACATCCTCTAAAAGTGTTACAGGGTCTGAAATCATTCCATTTTGATATAGTTTAACACGTCGAACTTCTTCGGCCTGTTCAGTAATTGACATGTTTTTATGAATAAACCCAACACCTCCTTGATGAGCAAGTGCGATAGCTAGGCGTGATTCAGTTACAGTATCCATTGCTGATGAGATGATAGGAACATTTAACTCAATCCCACGTGTCAATTTTGTTTTTAATGATACATCCTTAGGTAGTACCTCACTGCGTTGAGGGATTAATAAAACATCATCAAATGTTAATCCAGTTGAAACAACTTTTCCGTTTAATGAATTCATAATAGGGCCTCCTTTAGTTATTTTTTTATGTCCTCGGCGTGTATAGCATGTGTTTGTAGTGCCTTGTTAAATTTGTAAACATGATAGCATACTTGCTAGTAGCGTGCAACAACAAAAGAAAATATAATGATTTAATAAAATAAAATTAGGGTTTATGAGGTATAGAAAGAGTGAGTTGAGGGAATAATATGAAATTACTTGAAAATTACAATTGCTATTTCCAAAAAATTGGTTTATAATTCAAGTGTGAATAATTTGGAATTAAATGATTAATTTTGTAGGAGGTCATTTAGATGAATGGGATGTGTATTCAAAAATTGAAGAATCAAACGGCCTATTTTTCATGTCCTCAATTTAATCTTGCTAAGGAAACTAAAAGACGTAGGGGTTAATAGTATCTATTAACACATATGTTTTTTAGTTTTTTTAATAAATAAATAGTACAACATTCATATATCATCGATAATATGGTTCGAAAGTTTCTACCCCTTACCGTAAATGAAGGGACTATGAAGGTTGCGTAAAGTGGATTTAGATAAGTGAGATAGAAAGATTATCGAGTTATCTTATAAAAGTTTAACAGGAACTTTTTTTGATAATTTTTTTCTAGAGACTTATATAATGATTTAGGCACCTTTAGTTTTCGACTAGAGGTGCCTTTTATTTATAGTTTGCGTTTTATCGTGTATGATAAGTGGGTAGAATAGTTATTTATGATATGAGAAGGAGTGTGTTTCACATGAAGAATGATTTACAAATTGCCAAAGAAATCGAATTAAAACCAATTACAAAAATTGCAGAAGACTTAAATATCTTAAATGATATTGAGTGCTACGGAAAATATAAGGCGAAAATTGATTTAAGTGTGATGAACAGTAAACGTAAAGACGGAAAGCTAGTTTTAGTAACTGCGATTAGTCCGACGAAGGCGGGAGAAGGAAAAACGACTATGACA
The DNA here is from genome assembly GCA_002493395.1 of Turicibacter sp. UBA7094. Classification (GTDB taxonomy): domain Bacteria; phylum Bacillota_I; class Bacilli_A; order MOL361; family Turicibacteraceae; genus Turicibacter. Next base: position 37,965 of record DKYS01000079.1, read on the forward strand.
GTTGGATTAGGTCAAGGTTTTTACCACGTCGGAAAACAGTCTGTAATTGCTTTACGTGAACCGTCACTTGGACCAGTTATGGGACTTAAAGGTGGTGCCGCCGGAGGAGGATATTCTCAAGTTTTACCAATGGAAGATTTAAATCTGCATTTTACTGGCGATATTCATGCTATTACGAGTGCTAATAATGCTATTTGTGCTTTATTAGATAATCATATTTATCAAGGAAATGAGTGCAACATTGATCCAACTAAAATAGTTTTCAAGCGTTGTTTAGATTTAAATGATCGTACATTGCGTGAGATTACAATTGGACAAGGATCACATGTCAATGGAATTGAACGTAAGGATGGGTTTAACATTACGGTTGCTTCTGAAATTATGGCGATTCTTTGTCTCGCAACGAGCCTAGAAGACTTAAAAGATAGAATTGGAAATATTATTGTTGCGTATACAAAGGATGAACAACCCGTATTTGTAAAGGATCTTAAAATACAAGGTGCTATTACCATGTTGTTAAAAGATGCACTAAAACCTAATTTAGTACAGACGTGTGAGAATACACCGGCTATTGTTCACGGAGGACCATTTGCTAATATTGCTCATGGATGTAATTCAATTATCGCAACAAAAACAGCCTTAAAGTTAGGGGAATATGTTGTAACTGAAGCTGGATTTGGTGCAGATTTAGGGGCTGAGAAGTTTTTAAACATTAAATGTCGCGAAGGAAATTTAACACCAGATTGTGTTGTTATTGTGGCAACTGTTCGGGCATTAAAAATGCATGGAGGAGTTGAATATGATCATTTAAGAGAAGAAAATGTTGAAGCGTTAGCTAGAGGAATTGAAAATCTAGCAAAACATATTGATTCTATTCAAAAGTTTAATTTACCTTATGTCGTTGCGGTTAACCAATTTACTCATGATACTGAGGCAGAGCTCGAATTCTTAAAACGTTGGTGCGAAGAAAATAATCATCCATGCGAAATTGCTAATGTTTGGTTAGAAGGTGGTGCAGGAGCGAAGGCGCTCGCTAACCGTGTCATTGAGTTGGTTGAAGGAAATCATCAGACATTTAAGTTTTTATATGAGCGAGAAAGTCGATTAGAAGATAAGATTTTAACAATTGCCCAAAACATTTACGGGGCACAGGGAGTTATTTATACAGAAGAGGCGAAAAAACAACTTCAAAAAATTAAAGAATTAGGATATGAGAATTTCTTAGTATGTATGGCTAAAACGCCGGTTTCTTTAAGTGATGATCCGAAGGTATTAGGACGTCCAACAAATTTTGATATTACGATTCGTGAGATTCGTATTTCAGCGGGTGCAGGGTTTATTGTTTGTTTAACGGGAAATGTTTTAACGATGCCAGGGTTACCTAAGCAGCCAGCGGCTCTTAAAATGGATGTGACTCCAGACGGAGAATGTGTAGGATTATTCTAAAATGTATAAGTTAGATAAGTTTTTAGGTGTAATTGGCCAGTTAGATGACGATTTATAAAATGCGTCTATCTGAAGGTGAATTTTTAATCGAGGGACATTAAAAAAGTGGGGGACGATTAGGAAGCCCAGATCCCCTACTTTATCACATATAATAAGGATAGAATTTTTATTTAGGTTGGAGGACAAACTTGTGGAGAGAATTTATGAGATTTCAAAGGAACCATTAGTTGGAATTATCATGGGGAGTAAGTCGGATTTAGAGACCATGCAGGAAGCCATGAAAATATTAGATAACCTGCAAATTTCATATGAAGCACAGGTGGTCTCAGCGCATCGCACGCCCGATCAAATGTTTCAATACGCGGAGTGTGCACAAGAAAGAGGAATTAAAGTGATTATTGCCGGAGCTGGAGGGGCTGCACATTTACCGGGAATGGTTGCGGCAAAAACAGTTCTTCCAGTTATCGGAGTTCCCGTACAATCGAAGGCACTAAATGGAATAGATTCCTTACTATCTATCGTTCAAATGCCTGGAGGAATTCCTGTTGCGACTGTGGCAATTGGGAAATCAGGTGCTAAAAATGCAGGATTACTTGCGGCTTCAATCCTAGGAACGAATTATCCCACTGTCATGTTAAAACTTAATAAATACCGAAAAGAGATGACAGAATCTGTGTTGAAGGAAAGTGATCTTAGTGAATAAAGTGATTTTACCTAATTCAACAATAGGGATTATCGGTGGTGGTCAACTGGGACGTATGATGGCAATACCAGCTAAACAAATGGGATATAAAGTAGCGGTGTTGGAACCCGAATGTGGGGGACCGCTTTCCCAGGTAGCTGATTACGAAATTAATGCACCCTATGACTGTGAAGAGGCTCTGCTAAGATTATTAAATTTAAGTGATGTAGTGACGTATGAGTTTGAGAATATTGATGGCAATCAAATTAGTAGAGTAGAGACTAAAGGATATTTGCCACAAGGCGAACGTCCGTTGCTAGTGACCCAGCAAAGGGATAGGGAGAAAAAAGCAATTAATGATTGTGGGTTTCAAACGGCTCCTTATGAGAGAGTAGATAATATACATGACTTAAAACAGGCGATTGAAAAGATTGGATATCCGTGTATTTTAAAAACAATAAGTGGAGGCTATGATGGAAAAGGCCAATGGACGTTAAAATCAGAATTAGATTTAGAGAATGTCCAATCCGTCGTAGCAACAACTCCTTGTATTCTAGAGGGGTTTGTTCTATTTACCAAAGAGATTTCAGTTATTGTGACACGTGGGACTAACCAACAAATTGAAGTTTTTCCAGTAGCGGAGAATATTCATCAAAATCATATTCTCCATCTAAGTATTGTTCCTGCACAAATAGATGCAAAGTTACGAGCGAAAGCGGAAGAAATTGCTCGGAGCCTAATTGAAAAATTAGATTTTGTAGGAACACTTGCGATCGAGATGTTCGTGGTTGGAAAGGATCTTATTGTTAATGAATTGGCTCCACGTCCACATAATTCAGGTCATTACACTATCGATGCCTGTAATGTCTCCCAATTTGAGCAACATATTCGAGCGATTTGCGGATTGCCGCTCATTAAACCGGACTTGATTAAACCTGCTGTAATGGTAAATCTTCTCGGTCAACACCTTGATTATGCGTTAGAGATGTGGAAAAAGCCGGAGTTTTCAACAGCTAAGCTCCATCTTTATGGGAAAGTAGAAGCAAAGAAAAATCGTAAAATGGGGCATATAACCTTCGCTAATCAATGTGAAGTAGAACTATCAGAACAGGTTCATCAATTTTTAAATAATTTTCCCAAGTAAAGGATGAGGATGAGAAATGAGTCAATATCGTGTTTTTGTAGAAAAAAAGGAGAGTTATGCAACGGAAGCCACGAGTTTATGTCGTGAGTTGAATGAGAATTTGCATCTTTCATTAAAAAACATTCGGATTGTAAATGTTTATGACGTTTTTAATATGGATGCACAGGATTTAGACATCACTAAACAAAATGTTTTATCAGAAATAGTAACGGATAAGGTTAGTATGGAGCTTAATCTAGAAAATGAAAATTATTTTGCCGTTGAATTTTTGCCAGGTCAATATGATCAACGTGCTGATTCTGCTATTCAGTGTATTCAACTTTTAACAGGAAATGACGAAGTTCGCGTTAAAAGTGGTAAGGTAATTATTTTAGATAAGGATACCTCAATAGAGGTGCTAGAAAAAATTAAGCAATATTATATTAATCCTATTGAGATGCGTGAGAAAGATATGCAAGCTCCATTAAAACTTGATGAAGCAGTTGATGTTGAAGAAGTAAAGACGCATATTGGATTTATTGATTATAATGAGGAGCAATTAAGTCATTTTCTACATGAACATAATATGGCGATGACGCTTGAGGATATTAAATTGATTCAAGGGTATTTTTGTAAAAAGGAACATCGTAATCCTACGGAAACCGAATTGAAAGTATTGGATACTTATTGGTCAGATCATTGTCGACATACGACTTTTGAAACGATACTTCAAAATGTTACGTTTGAAAGTGGACGTTTTCATGAAATTTTGGAGAAAACTTACGATGAGTATTGTGAAATGAGGCAACGTGTTCACCATAATCGAAAACCTATGACGCTTATGGATATGGCGACTATCTCGATGAAGGAGCAACGTAAATTAGGTTTATTAAAAGATTTAGAAGTATCAGATGAGATTAATGCGTGCAGTATTTTTATTGATGTTGACGTAGATGGTGTGATTGAACCGTGGCTATTAATGTTTAAAAATGAAACACATAATCACCCTACTGAAATCGAACCTTTTGGTGGAGCTTCAACTTGTATTGGTGGGGCAATACGTGATCCACTTTCAGGACGTTCATATGTTTATCAGGCGATGCGTATTAGTGGCAGCGCAAATATCTTGGAAACAATTGAAGAAACAATGGAAGGGAAACTTCCTCAAAAAGTTATTTCAAAGCGGGCAGCCGATGGAAATAGTTCTTATGGGAACCAAATTGGATTAGCAACGACTTTTGTACGCGAAATCTATCATGAAGGATATAAGGCGAAGCATATGGAAGTAGGTGCAGTTGTCGGGGCAGTAAAGGCAAGTGATGTTCGTCGTGAAAAGCCAAAAGCCGGAGATCTTATCGTGTTATTAGGTGGTCGAACAGGACGCGATGGAATTGGAGGGGCAACAGGATCGTCAAAAGCACATACCAAAACCTCTATTCAAACAGCATCTTCTGAAGTTCAAAAAGGAAATGCGCCAACTGAACGAAAAATTCAACGATTATTTAGAAATTCAGAGGTGACACGCTTAATTAAAAAATGTAATGATTTTGGTGCTGGTGGAGTTTGTGTGGCCATTGGTGAATTAGCTGATGGACTTGAGATTGATTTAAATAAGGTTCCAGTGAAATATGAGGGGTTAAATGGAACAGAATTAGCTGTTTCAGAATCTCAGGAACGTATGGCTGTTCTAATTGACGCAAAGGACTTGAAAAAATTCATTCAATTTTCTAATCAAGAAAACTTAGAAGCCACAGTTGTCGCTAAGGTAACGAATACAGATCGCTTGGTTATGCGCTGGAACAATCAAGTGATTGTCAACCTATCGCGGGAGTTTTTAGATACGAATGGTGCACGTCAATCAATAGATGTAAATGTATCGGCGCCAACGGATGAAAATCCATTTGATAGTAAAGTGCCTGGGGAGACAATTAAAGAGAAATTTTTGAATAATTTAAGACAACCAAATGTTGCCTCTTTACAAGGAATGGTTGAAATGTTCGATGCTACTATCGGAGGAACGAGTGTCTTAATGCCGTATGGTGGGAAATATCAACTAACTGAAACGGAAGGCTCTGTTCATAAAATTCCACTTCGTCACGGGGTAACAAACACGGTTAGTATGTTAACGTATGGATATAATCCGACCATTACATCTTGGTCACCTTTTCACGGGGCGGCCTATGCAGTCATTGAGTCGATCGCTCGTATTATTGCATTAGGTGGGAAATGGCAAGGAATTCGTTTTTCATTTCAGGAGTATTTCCGTCGCCTTGGAAAAAATCCTGAAAATTGGGGACAACCCTTCGCGGCGTTATTAGGATCGATTTATGTGCAACAAGGATTTAACCTTCCAGCCATTGGTGGGAAAGATAGTATGAGTGGCTCTTTTGGTGACTTACACGTACCCCCAACTCTTATTTCATTTGCTGTTCAAACGGAAAGAGTATCTAAAATTTTATCTCCGGAGTTTAAAGAGGTAGATAACTACATTTATTTAATTAAGCATAATCCAACGAAGGATTTAATGCCAAACATTGAACAGTTAAAAGAAAACTTTAATTTTATTTATGATATGGTAACCCTTGGACATATTAAATCTGCTTTTAGTATTAAACAGGGTGGAATTGCAGAAGCTATTGCAAAAATGTCATTCGGAAATAAAATAGGAGCGAGCATTAAGACAGGATATGATTTATTTAACATCGATTTAGGGTCAATTATCGTTGAAACTGACCGCCCTCTATTATTTGACCATGCGCATTTATTAGGGAAAACAACGAAGGATCCTTTAATTGTTGTTAATCAGGAAGTTTTGACTATTGAGGAAAGCTTAGCGGCCTGGCAAGGTACGTTTGAACAAGTGTATCCAATTTCTTCTCCTTCAGTAGAAGAGACAATATCAACACTAAAATATGATAGTAAACATATATTAACTTCATCTTTAGGGGCACAACCTCAAGTATTTTTACCTGTATTCCCAGGTACGAACTGCGAGTACGATACAGCGCGGGCCTTTGAACGAGCAGGGGCTAAATCAATGATTGATGTTTTTTGTAATCAAAATCATCAAAGTATTGAAGCCTCAATTGAGAGAATGGTGAAGTATATTAATGAGTCACAGATTTTAATGTTATCAGGTGGATTTAGTGCTGGCGATGAGCCAGATGGATCAGGTAAATTTATTACTTCAGTGCTGATGAATCAAAGAATCCGTGAAAGTGTGGAAGCATTACTTGAACGAGATGGACTGATTCTAGGAATCTGTAATGGATTTCAGGCTTTAATAAAATCTGGTTTATTACCTTATGGAAAGTTTAATCAGGTGATAGATGAATCTCCAACACTTGTTAAGAATGATATTAATCGTCATCTTTCGAAAATTGTTCGTACAAAAATTACGTCCAATAAATCACCTTGGTTATCACAAACAGAGTTAGGAGCCATTCATAATGTTGCTATTTCACATGGTGAAGGAAAATTCATTGCTAATGATCAAGTGATTAAACGATTAATTGAAAATGGTCAAGTGGCAACTCAATATGTTGATTTAGATGGAAATGCTACAATGAATAGCATTTATAACCCAAATGGATCAATTATGGCAATTGAAGGAATTACAAGTCCTGATGGACGAATTTTTGGGAAGATGGGGCATTCGGAACGAATGGGAGATCAAATATTCAAAAATGTTCCAGGAAATTATGATCAGTTAATATTTGAAAGTGGAGTCAAATATTTTAAATAAAAGTGAATGATGTGGATGAGATAGAAATGATGTTCTGAGAAGGATTAAATATAATTAATCCTCTTGGTACTCTTTCTATATTATATAGAGAAGATGGAGGCCAATTAAAATGAATCAAGATCAAGTAATGTTATATGAGGGAAAAGCGAAACAAATTTTTAAAACGGATGATGCGGCTAAGGTGGTTATTCATTATAAGGATGATGCAACAGCTTTCAATGGGGTTAAAAAATCAAGTATTACTAATAAAGGTATTTTAAATAATGCGATTACAACAATTATTTTTGAAATGTTGGAAAGACGAGGGATTAAAACACATTTTATTGAAAAAATTAATGATCGCGATCAGCTATGTTACCGAGTTGAAATCGTTCCTTTAGAGGTTATTGTACGCAATGTTATTGCGGGAAGTATGGCGAAACGTTTAGGGATTGAAGAAGGAACAGTTCCGAATAATGTTGTTTATGAATTATGTTATAAAAATGATGCTTATGGGGATCCGTTAATTAATGAGGATCATGCCGTAGCATTGGGGCTTGCGACATACGAAGAATTAGCGACTATTAAACAAATGACGTTAGAAATTAATCAGTCATTAATTGAATTCTTTGATAAGCAAGGGATTCGTTTAATTGATTTTAAAATCGAGTTTGGTCGTAAACCGGATGGAACGATTGTATTAGCAGATGAAATTTCCCCGGATACATGTCGATTATGGGATAAAGAGACGAATGAGAAATTGGATAAGGACCGTTTCCGCCGTGATCTTGGAAATGTAGAAGAAGCTTATATTGAAATTTTAAATCGTGTCAGTCGATAGGGTGAGAAGAATGTCAGAATTAGATTTATTTTTTGAAAATAAAATGAACGAGGAATGCGGTGTGTTTGGTGTATTTAATCACGAAAATGCAGCAGAATTAACCTATTATGGGTTACATGCACTGCAACATCGCGGTCAGGAAGGTGCCGGGATTGTGACAAGTGATGGGAATACCCTTCAACAACATAAAGGTGAGGGTCTTGTTCACAATATATTTACTCAACAGGATATCGACCGCTTACGAGGGATTCATGCCATTGGTCACGTGCGCTACTCAACAGCAGGTGGCGGTGGAATTATGAATGTTCAACCATTTTTGTTTCAGTCTCAAACGGGTACATTAGGGTTATGTCATAATGGGAATTTAGTAAATGCTCGTCAATTAAAAGGATATTTAGAGAATGAGGGAAGTATTTTTCAAACAACATCTGATTCAGAAATTTTAGCGCACTTATTAAAAAGACAACGTGGTGATATGTTAAGTGCCTTAAAAGAATCATTACTTTATATTGAGGGAGCATTTGCTTTCTTATTATTAAAAGAAAATGAGATGTATATTGCTTTAGATAAATTAGGGTTACGCCCGTTGTCTCTTGGAAAAATTGGCGATAGTGGTTTTGTTGTTGCTTCAGAGACTTGTGCATTTGACGTCATTGGAGCTACGTATATTCGGGACATTAATCCGGGTGAAGTCGTTCGTATTGATTTAGAAGGAATCACCTCAGAAAGTTATGCCGTGGTCGGTGAGCGTAGTATGTGTAGTATGGAGTATGTGTACTTTGCGCGCCCAGATAGTGATATTGAGAGAATTAACGTTCATCAAGCTCGTAAGAATTGCGGAAGAATATTAGCTCAGGAATCGTTTGTTGATGCGGATATTGTAGTGGGTGTTCCAGATTCAGGATTAAGTGCTGCTATTGGATATGCGGAAGAGTCACGGATTCCTTTTGAAATTGGAATGGTAAAAAATAAATATATTGGTCGTACATTTATTCAACCATCACAGTCTCTTCGAGAACAGGGAGTTAAAATGAAGTTATCGGCCGTTCATTCTATTGTCAAAGATAAACGCGTCGTTTTGATTGATGATTCAATTGTTCGTGGAACGACCTCGAGACGAATGGTGGATATGTTGCGCGAAGCTGGTGCTAAGGAGGTCCATGTACGAATCGCTTCACCGGAAATTAAGTTTCCATGTTTTTATGGAGTAGACTTTTCGACGTACGATGAACTAATTGCGGCAACTCATACCAATGAAGAAATTTGTGAAGTCATTGGAGCAGATTCATTAGCGTTTATTTCGATTGAGGGATTAACGAAGGGGATTGGACGTCTTCCTAAACTCGGTAAAAATTGCGGGCAATGTGTGGCTTGTTTTAATGGAGATTATCCAACCTATTTATATGAAGATGTGAAGTGTGCAAATAAGGAAGTTAAATAAGAGGTGGAAGAGAAATGAGTAGAGCATATGAGTTGTCTGGTGTTAGTTTAGAGGCAGGATATGAGAGCGTAAATCTAATAAAAAAACACGTGGCTAAAACCCATCGAAAAGGTGTCTTTTCAGGAATTGGCGCATTTGGAGCGATGTTTGATTTATCTGAGTTAAATTATAAAAAACCACTGCTAGTTTCAGGAACAGATGGCGTAGGAACAAAGTTAATGGTAGCCATTAAAGCGGATGTTCACGATACTATTGGGATTGATTGTGTGGCCATGTGTGTGAATGATATTGTTGTACAGGGAGCTCAACCTCTTTATTTTTTAGATTACGTTGCTGTCGGAAAAAATGAGCCTGAAAAAATTGAGGCTATTGTTAAAGGGGTGGCAGACGGATGCCAACAAGCTGGAGCTGCATTAATTGGTGGAGAAACAGCTGAAATGCCAGATATGTACGATTTAGATCATTACGATTTAGCAGGTTTTGCGGTTGGTGTTGTTGAAAAGGATCAACTCATTACAGGAGAAAAGGTTAAAGTAGGTGATGTTTTAATTGGATTACCATCTAGCGGAATTCATTCAAATGGTTATTCGCTAGTTCGTAAGATTTTATTTAAAGATCATAATATAGATTTAAATAGTTATGAGGATTCACTAGGATCAACAGTTAAAGAGGCAATTTTAGCTCCAACTAAAATTTATGTTCAATCTATTTTGGCTCTTATTAAAGAAGTTGATGTTCATGGCATGGCGCATATTACAGGTGGGGGCTTTGATGAAAATATTCCACGCACTTTACCTAACGGATGCGGTGTGAAAATTAATAAAGGATCATACCCAGTACCTCCAGTTTTTGACTATCTTAAAACGCTAGGTAATCTAGATGAGCGTGAGATGTACAATGTGTTTAATATGGGAATCGGGATGGTAATTGTTGTGGATCACCAAGACGTGGAAAAAACGATGCAAATTTTAAAGGACTGTCACGAGCAACCTTATATTATTGGAGAGGTAATTGAGGGAGAAGGGGTTCAGTTAGTATGAAGAAAATAGTTGTTTTTGCATCTGGGAGTGGGAGCAACTTTCAAGCCATTGTTGAACAGTTACACCCCAAAAGATGTGAGGTAGCTTTGTTGGTCTGTGATAAAGATGGAGCGTATTGTTTAGAGCGTGCGAAGCACTTCGAAATTCCTACTTTTTTATTTAATCCTAAAGATTACTTGTCAAAAACAGAATTTGAGGAAGTTATTTGTGAGAAGTTATCACAAATTGAACCCGATTTAATTGTTTTAGCAGGATACATGCGCATTATCGGAAAGACGCTTTTAGACGCTTATGAGGGAAAGATTGTAAATATTCACCCCGCTTTATTACCTGCTTTTCCAGGACGTGATGGAATTACAGATGCCCTAAACTATGGAGTGAAGGTTATGGGAGTAACCGTCCATTATGTGGATGCGGGAATTGATACGGGAAAAATTATTGATCAATTGAGTTTTAAGCGGTCGGATGAAGAAACGAAGGAAGAAATTATTAATCGTATTCATGCGTTAGAGCATGAACTATATCCGAAAGTTATTGCAAGACTTTTAAAAGTTTAGGAGGAGTTTAGGGAATGAAACGAGCATTAGTTAGTGTATCAGATAAAACAAATTTAGTACCTTTTGTTAAAAGGTTAGTTGAATTAGGCTATGAAATTATTTCAACAGGTGGAACGAAAAAAGCATTAGAAGAGGCAGGGATGAAAGTTATTTCTATTGATGAAGTAACAGGATTTAAAGAAATTTTAGAAGGACGTGTTAAAACATTACACCCTATGGTACACGGTGGATTGTTAGCAAAGCGTGAAGATGTGAATCATCAACAACAAGTTAAGGAAAATAATATTGAATATATTGATTTAGTATGTGTAAATTTATATCCATTTGCTAAAACGATTCAAAACCCAGAAGCAACCCATGAAGATAAAATTGAAAATATTGATATTGGCGGTCCTTCAATGCTACGCTCTGCGGCAAAGAATTTTAATGATGTTACCGTTATTGTCGATGCGGCAGATTATGATTTAGTTATTTCAGAGATTGAGGCAAACCAAAATACGACTTTAAAAACTCGTCAAATGCTGGCTGGAAAAGTATTTAATCATACGGCTGCATATGACGCCATGATTGCAAAATATTTTAATGACATTAATGGGATTGAATTCCCTCCAACATTAACAGTAACATACGATTTAAAACAGGGATTACGTTATGGTGAAAATCCACATCAAAAGGCGGCCTTTTATCAAAGTTTACAACAACCTTCATATAGCGTTGTAAATAGTCAACAGTTACATGGAAAAGAGCTATCTTATAATAATATTGCAGATGCTAATGCAGCGTTAGAAATTTTACAAGAATTTGAAGGATCGGCAGCAGTAGCAGTTAAACATATGAACCCATGCGGTGTTGGACTTGGTATAACGATTGAAGAAGCTTATGAAAAAGCTTATCAAGCAGATCCAGTTTCTATTTTTGGAGGAATTGTCGCTTTAAACCAAGAGGTTTCAAAAGAGTTAGCAGAAAAATTACATCAATTATTCTTAGAGATTGTTATTGCCCCAAGTTTCAGTGCAGAAGCTTTAGAAATCCTGATGCAAAAGAAAAATATTCGTCTTTTAGTGACAGACATGAGCCAACGCTTACAACCAGGAATGAAATTATCTTCGGTTAAAGGCGGGTTATTAGTACAAGAACTTGATACACTTCAGGTGAAAGAATCAGAATTAGAGTGCGTAACGGAGGCTCAACCAACGGAGGAAGATTTAAAACAATTACTCTTTGGATTTAATGTGTGTAAACATGTCAAATCAAATGCCATCACGCTAGTAAAAAATGATATGACAATTGGAGTTGGCGCAGGTCAGATGAATCGCGTAGGTTCGGCAAAAATAGCATTAGAACAAGCCGGCGAGTTAGCCAACGGTGCTTATTTAGCATCAGATGCCTTTTTCCCTATGGCAGATACGGTAGAATTAGCTGCAAAATATGGTATTAAGGCAATTATTCAACCGGGTGGTTCAATTAAAGATCAAGATTCAATTGATGCATGTAATAAACATGGTATTTGTATGGTATTTACAAAGGTTCGTCATTTTAAACATTAAGGAATGAGTGACAAGAGGAGAAGACTATGAAAGTTTTAGTTATTGGACGCGGTGGTCGTGAGCACGCCATTATAAAGAAGATCGCTCGTGATAATAAGGCAACTCAAATTTTTTGTGCTCCAGGAAATGATGGAATGAGTGAAGCAACACTTGTTCCTATCGAAGAAACTAATGTTTCTGAGCTAGCACAATTTGCTACTGACAATCAAATTAATTTAACGATTGTTGGTCCAGAAGTAGCGTTGATGGCAGGGGTTGTTAATGAGTTTAATCAGTTAGGGTTACCAATCTTCGGTCCTACAAAAGAGGCAGCCTTAATTGAGGGGAGTAAGGCTTTCGCAAAGTATATGATGAATAAATACAATATTCCCACGGCTACTTATGGGGAATTTACTGAGATGGAAGAAGCCATTGCCTATTTAAAAAACCAATCAATGCCGATTGTTATTAAGGCAGATGGATTGGCTGCCGGTAAAGGTGTCGTGATTTGTCAGACATTAGAAGAGGCAGAATCGACAGTAAAAGAGATGATTTTAGATCGAAAATTTGATGATGCCTCATCTAAAATTGTTATTGAAGAGTTTTTAGAGGGCGAGGAATTTTCATTGATGGCATTTGTCTCAAATAAAATTTATCAAGCCATGCCAATTGCCCGTGATTATAAGCGGGCTTATGATGGAGATTTAGGATTAAATACGGGTGGAATGGGGAATCACAGTCCACATCCATTAATTACGGATGCTGATTATGAAGAGGCAATTCATAAGGTAATTGAACCAATGACAAAGGCCATGATTGCGGAGGGAATCCCATTCACTGGAATTTTGTATGCTGGGTTAATGAAGACAACTGATGGGATTAAGGTTATTGAATTTAATGCGCGATTTGGTGACCCCGAAACGGAAGTGCTGCTTCCTAGATTAGAGACAGATTTAACTGATATCATGCTATCTTTATTGGATGATAAAGAAGTTGAGTGTATTTGGAATGATAAGGCAACCGTCGGAGTTGTTTTAGCCGCAAAAGGTTATCCAAGTACTTATGTGAAGGGGACACCAATCAAAGGATTAGAGAATTTAATCGATGTAGATATTTGTCACATGGGAACAAAATTAATCGATAATCAAATTTCATTAAATGGGGGACGCGTTCTATTTGTTGTTGGATGTGGAGATACACTTGAACAAGCGCGTCAAAAAGTTTATCAGGAAATAGAAAAAATAGACTGCAAGGATCTTTTCTATCGAAAGGATATAGCACGAAAAATAATAAATAGTTAATTAAAATAGAGGGGAGATGTCATTTTATCTCCCTTTCGTTGCATAAAATATTTAATAGATGATTATAGAGAGAACTATTATGAAAAAAGTAGGTGGAAGAAAATGAGTAAGACTTTATTTACGCCAGGCCCAACAAATGTACCCCAATTTGTTAGAGATGTTCTTGGTCGGGATTTAATTCATCACCGAATGGCGGATTATCATCAATTACTTAAAGATATTAATGAGGATTTAAAGGTGGTATTCGGTACAAAAAATGATGTTCTAGTTGTAACATCGTCAGGAACCGGGGCAATGGAGTCAACCGTTGCAAATTTTTTCTCTCAAGGTGATTCTGTGTTAGTGATTAATACAGGTTGGTTTGGAAAAAGATTTATTGAGATTTGCAATATCTATGGTTTAAACGTACACGAATTGTGTTACGAGTGGGGAAAGACTTATAATTTTCATGAGGTTGAAGAAGTCTTGGAGCAATATCCAGAAATTAAAGGAATCTTTGTGACTTATCACGAAACGTCTACTGGGGTTTTAAATGATTTGAAGTCACTAGGTCAGTTAACAAGAGATAGAGATTGCCTGTTAATTGCGGATTGTATTAGCGGGATGATTGTTCATGAATTTCATCTGGATAAGTGGGGAGTAGATTGTGCTGTTGCAAGTAGTCAGAAGGGATTTTTACTTCCACCAGGATTAAGTTTTGTTGCCTTGAGCGATAAAGCAAAGCTAGCAATGGAACGCTCGAATCTCCCTAAATATTATTGGGATTACAAAAAATACTTTAAATCTTTTAATGAAAAATATGAACAGCCGTTTACACCTGCTATTTCTATTGTTGTTGCTCTGAGGGAGTCTTTGAGATATTTGCTAGATAAGGGGTTAGCAACAGTGGTTGAAGAGAAGAGAATGCTTAGAAAATATACAGAGGAAAAGTTACAAGCACTTGGATTTAAATTGTTTATCGAAGATGATTCAATCCGGGGGAATGTACTTATACCCGTTATTGTCCCAGAAGAAATTGATGGACGGCAATTGACAGCTATGATTGATGAACGTCATGATTTTACGGTCGCCGGAGGCATGGGAGAATATGCCGGAAAAATGCTACGTGTGGGAATTTTGAGTGATGTTACAACTAAGGAGATTGATTTATTAGCCTCATATATTGAAGAGAGCTTGTTAGAATTATAGAAGAGAAGAAGGGGGAACAGCATAATGAAACCGCAATTTGAATTGGAACGTAATACTGCTGTCATTAATTTTTCTGCCCATTATTGCAACACAGCAGATGAGTTACTAAATAGTCAAGGATTTGAGCGTGTCTTAACCCGTTTTTTAAGACAGTTAAAGAAGAAAGAGTCACCTGTTTATGAACAATTATCATACGTATGTGGAGAGTGTTTGATTGCGAGTGAGTTAATATCTTTATTTAAACTATTGTTAGTCTTAGAAGTAGATGAAATCATGAAGATGAATCGCTCATTTATTGTTTTACTCCAACATAAAGATGCATTAATTAATTTTATTGAAGAATTATATGATTATTGGCGTCAACTTGAGCGTTATAGCGTCATTTATAATAGCACTGAGGGAACTGGAATTCAGAAAATAAAGTTTATAGAAGCTAATAACTCATTTACTAATTTAGTGTTGCAGGTTTACCGTATTATTGAGGAACGACTATTAGGCCACCATCAAAATGTTTATCGTCAATTAATTGTTGGCGCGAATGCCGGTTTAGTTTTAAACGAAATTCAGTGGGACATTCCCGTTCAATATATGGGGTTGCGTTATCCAGCGTTTATCGAATCTATTGTCTTAACACCACCTTTTATTACTTATCCGAAGCGGACAAAACGAGATGGAATTTTTGAAGAAGTGTTTGAAAATCCAATAGATGGCTTATACTTAGATCCAAATAACTGGTTTGTTTATCCTGCAAAAGTTGGAACTGCACTGGCCTATGTGTATTTTCATCGTGACTTTATGTCTCAAGGAGTAACGATGTGTAACTTATTTGAGTTGGCAGACCTAAAAGAATGCGCGAATCGAAAGCCAGATTTAATATATGTGTATGGTAATAAGGATCAAGAAGACCGAGCCGTTTTTTATCAAGATAAGGCGAATGATATTATGATAGGTTACGCCTCTTATAGTGAAGAGCACGACTATTTTGGTTATATGAAAAAAATGGTCTTAACATTATATAACGTAAAAATGATTAATGAGAAAAAGTTACCGTTACATGGAGCTATGATTGAGTTGACGCTTAAAAATGGAAAACAACGCAATATTGTCGTTATTGGTGATAGTGGAGCGGGAAAATCTGAAACATTAGAGGCTGTACGTATGATTGCTGGCGATGAAATTAAAGATATGAAAACTATTTTTGATGATATGGGAACGTTAGTTCTTGAACATGGAGAAATCCGGGCGTATGGAACGGAGATAGGGGCTTTTGTCAGATTGGATGATTTAGATAGCGGGTATGCATACCGCACGATTGATCGTAGTATTTTTATGAATCCTGATAAAACAAACGCTCGTATTGTTATTCCAGTATCGACCTATAAAGAAATTACAACAGGTAGACCAGTTGATTTATTCTTATACGCAAATAATTATGAAGATTCATTTGATGAACTTGAATTCTTTAATAGCGTTGAAGAGGCGAAACAGGTCTTTGTTCGAGGAGCTAGAAAAGCTAAAGGGACGACAACAGAAACAGGATTAGTAGAGTCGTACTTTGCTAACCCATTTGGACCAGTACAATTAAAAGAGCAGACGGATCAGTTAATTGATAAATATTTTGAGACATTATTTTATAAAAATATCAAGGTTGGCCAAATACGAACTCGCTTGGCTATCCCAGGCCAAGAACATTCGGGGCCACGCAAGGCAGCGGAATGCTTATTATCTTTTATTAAAGAACAGAATTAAAAGGGAAGGTCATCAAGGCCTCCCTTTTTAATTTGGATTAGATATCGGAGGAAAATAAGAGAAAAAATGTTTGACAATGAGCAGGTAGAATGATATTATAAATGAGTCGCCAAAAGGGCGATGGA
>DKYS01000124.1 GCA_002493395.1 Turicibacter sp. UBA7094
TTTAATATAGTGATGGATTGCTTGTGCCACTCCACCATGTTGGTTATCAGCCGTAATATAATCAGCTACTGCTTTAACATCATCAGTGGCATTCCCCATCGCAACCGCAACACCTGCTGCTTGTAACATCGATAAATCATTTTCACTATCACCGATGCACATGACTTGTTCTTTAGGAATATTCAAATATTCAGCCAATTTTTTAACGGCCTCACCTTTTGAACTTCCTTTTTTCATAACTTCAAAGTTATTATTCCATGAAGAAACCACTTCTAAGTGTGGACAAGCCGTTTGAATTTTTTCTCGCATTCGTTGAAGTTGGTCTCTGTCTTGGCAAATACATACACCCTTCAAGATATCCTTTTCAAATTCAACCAACTCGTCTAAAGATGAAATAACCTCTAAGCGAATTTTTTCATGGTCTTCTAAGGTCTGATTTAATACTTTATAAATATTAGTCTCTGGAAGCTCTACCGTCGAAACGATTCCAAAATTAGCAGTTAAGTAAGCTAACACACCTTCTTCTTGTGTTAACTCCATAAAGTTTTGAATATCACTAAGTTCAAGGGGATTACAATAAATCGACTCTCCACTAGTCCCACCGATAAAAGCACCATTCGAAGCAATAATCGGCGTTTTTAATCCAATAGTTTTTGCGTACAATTTGGCACAATTATACACACGTCCCGTTGTAATCGCCACATGAGCACCTTTTGATACCGCATATTTAATCGCCTCTTGATCAACCGGGGCAACATTCTGTTGATCCATTAACAACGTTCCGTCCATATCAATGCAGATTAATTTAATAGTCATATAATCCCCTCTTCTAGATAAAGCCCAAAGTCTTGACGAATAGCCAAGATTTTGAGCTTCCTTTTTTTATATATACTTGCTAATTTAATAAGATGTTTTTTCTTATCGTACAGTGTCTAATGTTTCTTTTAAGATTGAAGCAGATTTTGTTAATTGTTTTAACTCATCTTCTGTAATATTTAAATCGAATACTTCACGTACTCCGTCACGGTTGATAATTGCTGGAACCCCAGTAAAGATATCGTTTAATCCGTATTGTCCTTCTAAGTAAGCTGAAACTGGTAATACACAGTTTTCATCATTTAAAATAGCTTTAACTAAACGAGTTGTACACATACCGATTCCGTAATATGTTGCACGTTTACGGTCGATGATGTGATATGCTGCGTCACGAACGTTAACATAAATTTTGTCTAAATCTTCTTTTGTAAATTGAGGGTTATCTTTTACGATATCTAAAATTGGTTTAACCCCTACTGATGTATGTGACCATAATGGTGTTTCTGTATCACCGTGTTCCCCAACGATATATCCATGAACGTTACGTGGGTCAACATTTAAATATTTTCCGATTTCATGACGTAAACGAGCTGTATCTAATGTAGTACCTGTTCCGATAACGCGGTGTTTTGGTAATCCTGATTCTTGCCAAGCAATATATGTTAAAACGTCAACTGGGTTACTTGCTACTAATAAAATTCCGTTAAATCCTGATGCCATGATATTTTTTACAACATCACGCATAATTTTCGCATTACGTTCTACTAATGCTAAACGTGTTTCACCTGGTTGTTGGTTAACTCCGGCTGTAATAACAACAACGTCAGCTGTTTTACAATCTTCGTAAGTACCTGCCCAAATATTGATATTTTCAGGTCCAAAAGGAATACCATGGCTTAAGTCCATTGCTTCTCCTTCTGCTTTATCTTTATTTACATCAATTAAAACAAATTCTTCTGTTCCACCTTGGTTAATAAGTGAGTAAGCAAAGCTCATTCCTACAAAACCTGTTCCTACTAATACAACACGTCTAATTTCTTTTTTCATTCGTCATTACCTCCTTAGCTTTACATCTAATAGTTTACTCCTCTATCTACCCTAGGTAAAATAAATTAATATTATTACTTTAATAAATTTCACCTATAGTTGAATTGATTCACTATAAACTATCCTTTTAAATTTTTCCCTAAATCACCCCTTATTTATACATGCTCAACTCATTTTTATCAAATTCATAAGATTTTATGGCCTAAAAGACGCTAATTCTTACTTGTAAATTACCCTTTTTTAAAATTATCAATCTTCGTCTTCATTCATTTTTTTCATTAGAAACACTTTATATATGCATTTTTAAACGATTTTATACCTCCCAAAAAATAAAAAATTATATTTTTTTACTTTCCTGCCACATTTCTTCTTTTTTTTACATCTGAACTTGGTATAATCCTATCGAATCGAATATTTAGGAGGGAGCTTATGAAGAAACTTATCGTAGCTATGATGACTTGCTTCTTTATGGTTTTTAGTTTGTTTGGTTGCCAATCAGCAAACGAAAAAGACCCTAATAAAGAAACTAAGACAGAAGTAGTCAGTAACGATTCTTCAGTGAATGAAGATCAAAATGATCAAGTCGATAAGACAGATCAAACAGATTCTAGTTCTAAACAGCAGACCACGGATACCGATTCTAACACTAATACTAATCAAGATGCTTCGGATGCATCTGATTCAGATTCTGATTCAGGCTCCAAGCAGAATACACAAAAGAAGGCAAGTCGACTCTACTACTATGACGTTGAAAAAGATCAAATGTTTTATGTAGATAAAAACGTCGAACTTGTCGATGGCGCTTATATTAACGCCTTAACAAACGCTCTGAAAAACAATCAAAACAATGAAGATTTTATTGCAGTAAATGATAAAACCTTTGTCACATCAGCTAAGCTTGATGAGGAAAATGGAATTTTAAATGTTTACTTCAACGAAAGCTTCGACTTATCAACAGATTTAGATTCAGCAACTGAAGCTAAATTTATTGAAGCACTCGTCAACACTTATGGTTATAACTATAATGTTGAAAAAGTTGCTCTGTACATTAACAATGAACTCTATGAGGATTCTAGTGGCGGTAAGCCAACTGAATACTTTAAAGTTTCCGTTGATGATGCAACCGAGTATGTAAAAAAAGGATAAGTCCCTCTGGGGATTTATCCTTTTTTTATTTAATTTATAATGTTTTCAACAGCAAATCTCCCCATGTTATTTCTGTAAAAAGCAGATAAATACTCATCTTTTTTTGATAAAAGAAAGGCGACTCCGTTCCGAAATCCTCAAAATTTCATATATTACTATTGAAGCTA